>JABEVL010000269.1 GCA_013043995.1 Spirochaetales bacterium
CCCTTTGGCCGGACAGGAAGGCTTTTTTTTAACTTTCCTTAGGCCAAGAGCCCTGCTATACTGAGCTTGATATCGTTTATGAATTCCCAATAATGAACAGATATTTTATTTTTTATATGACTTCAGGAGGTATTATGAAGAAATTTCTGCTTCTAGCGGCTGCGGCCTTTTTAATCACGGCCTGTTCGTCGGCTCCTCAAGCCCAGTCGGCGGCCCGCCCCGTGTCCGAGGCCCCCGTCAAACCGCTGGGCGTCAGCCCCGATTCAGGCCGATGGTGGCAAGCCGCAACAGGCCCTGCCTATCAGGTTCTCGTCTACTCGTTTGCGGACTCGAACGGCGACGGCTGGGGAGACCTCAAGGGGTTGACCGAACACCTGGATTATCTGAACGACGGAAAAGGCGCCCAGGGGAAGAGCCTCAATGTTTCCGCCATCTGGCTTTCGCCGATTTTCCCTGCCGACTCTTACCACGGCTACGACGTCGACAACTACTTTGCCATTGATAAAAAATGGGGAACAATGCAAGATTTTGAAAATCTTGTCGCCGCCGCACACAAACGCGGCATCAAAATCCTTCTGGATATGCCGTTCAACCACACGGGCCGAGGGAACCCCTGGTTTCAGTCGTTCGCCAACGACCCGAAAAGCCCCTATGCCGACTGGTACATCCGTAAAAACCCCAAGGTCACCTACGGGTACGGCGAAGGCGGCTGGAACACGACCTACGACGAAAATGGTGATCCTGTGACCTACTACTCATCTTTTTGGGCCGGAATGCCCGATCTGAACGCGTCCAATCCCGCCGTAGTCCAGGAATACCACAAGATTCTGAAATTCTGGCTTGATCGCGGAGTCGATGGTTTTAGATTTGACGCCGCCAAGTTCATCTTTAACAGCGGCAAAGAGCCCCGGGGAACGCCTACCGTCAAGATGAACAATGCCTTCTGGTCGTCGTTAAGAACCTACGCACGGACGATCAAACCCGATGTCTTTTTTCTGGCTGAAATCTACTCGTGGTCGGTGCCTGAATTGGCCGCCTACGCAGGGAGCTTTGACAGCGATTTTGACTTTGCCGACAGTCACACCATGGACAACATCGTTGGAGGAGGCGGACTGAGCGGATTGGACAGCATGGAGACCTCAAGTTTGGCCCAATTTGCCCGCTATCCCGAGTTTACACCCTCGACCTTCCTTTCCAACCACGATCAGGACCGCATCATGAGCCAGCTTTTGGTTCTAACGGGCCAAGACCCTGTTTACAGCCTGATGTACAACAAGTTTCTGGCGGCCATTGACCAGACTCTTCCAGGTTTGCCTTGGGTCTACTACGGTGAAGAACTCGGCATGCTGGGTGCCCGCTACATGAACGATGACGTCGCCCGCCGGGACGATTTCCCCTGGACCGAAGATCGCGGCTCACCTCCCAACTGCACCTGGGCCATCAACAATGGCCACGACCTCGTCGACCAAAACGACAACACGGCTTCGGTGGCTTTGCAGACCAAGGATCCCAAGTCGCTGTTGAACTTCTACAGAAGCTTGGCCGACCTGCGCTCGGTCAGCCCTGCGATCCAAGGCGGTACCTACAAATCGATCACCTGGGACGGATTTTCCAATAATGTCCTTTATTCTTATGAAAGGGTTGCCGCTCAGCAGACTGTCCTTGTCGTCCACAACATGGGCACCAAGCCCGTGAGGCTGTCACCGCCGGCCAATCTCAAGTTCACACCGCTTTGGGACTCCCAGGCAGGCCTGCTTTCCGGTCAAAAATCCCTCGAAAGGCACCTTGAGGTTCCCGCCGCAACCAGCTCAATCTGGATTGTGACCAAGTAAGCCCCGATTCCAAGCCGCCTGTTCCCCGATATTCAAAAGGAACAGGCGGTTTTTATTCTGAGATCAAGAAAATAGGAACGGCGGATTTATTAAGCGCGGAGAACTTTTTTCTTGTTTTTAAATCGGCCCATGTAGACAAGAATGACGCGCACACCCAATAGAAGCGAATAGACCATCATCACAATCGCTATGCCCCAGGTGGGAAAAAAACCGCCAACTAGCGCTGCCACCAAGGACGGCCCAACAGTCAGGGCCGCCACGGTTTTGAGTGACGCCCAGTAACCGACCGCTCGGCGGGAGCCCGGTGTCTGGTAGGCGATCCTCAGCCCCGACATCGCCAGGAACATTCCAAGGATGAGAACAAAAATGAAATTCTGCAAAAACATCAGGCCGATGATCTGAACAAAGGCGCCTGGAACTTCTGCTGTCGATAGAGAAAAAAGGCTGCCTTTTACAAAGGCGGTAAAGCCGTCGAAATTTTGCTCGAGTTTTTCCAGAGCGGGCCCGTTGATGCCGTTGAGAACCGAAAGCGGCCCATTGACGCCATAATCACCCGAATGGATCAAGACACGGTCTTTGACGAAAGCCAAAAAGGGCGAAGCCTCTTCTTTCGAAGGAGCCTCACCCAAAAAAACGGTCCAACCGGCGATCTTGAGCAATTTTGGCGCCCGAGGGTCCGGAACAAACGCCCCGTTCTCGATTTTAAAATTCCCGCCCTCACCCGCCAAAGCCAGCCAGGCAGACCCCAAGCCCCTGTAGTGTTGGGCCTGCCCGTTGTTCACCGACTCGGTATAACGGCTGTACATGAAAGGAAAAGCCATCATCAGGGAACTTAAAATGAGCAAAAGAACCGAAACGGCGCCGGGGAACTTACCGCAATCCTCGGCGCTTCGGTTGATGAACTGGCCTTGAACGAGAGTCGTGAATCCTGTTGACTGAGCCACGAAGCCTCACTAACCCTTGTCTGCGCCCGAGGTCATTCCGTAGATGATGAAGCGCTGACTCAACAGGTTGACGATAACGATAGGAATCGTCAGCAACAAACCCGCGGCCATAAAGTTCATCGGATTGTAAATCAGGGTTTCATAGGGGTCAGTCATCCTGAAGATCGTCAAAGCCACCGTGTCCGCCTTGCCGGGTGTCAACAACTGGCTGGGAATGATGTAGTCCAGCCAAGGCTGCATGAAGGCATTCACGGCAACAAAACCCAAAATTGGAACCGACAGCGGGAAGATGATCCTGAAAAAGACCGTGAGGTTGGAAGCCCCGTCGATACGCGCGGCCTCGTCAAGGGACATCGGGATGTTGCGCATATAACCGCGGATCAGGTAGACGTTGTAAGGAACCGCCGAAGCGACGTAAAACGTTACAAAGTACAGGGGCTGATTCAGCCACCCAAAACTGCGGAAAATAAGGAACAAAGCGATCATTCCCATGAACGACGGGAACATCTGCAGGAGCAACAGGAGAATCAAAAGGGGTTTGCGTCCCTTAAAGCGGAATCTTGAAAACACGTAGGCGGCCATGGTGGAAAACAACACCACGACAAAAGTGTTCAGGACCGCAACCTCCAGGGACCTCAGGAAGGAGGCCACAAAATCTGGAAGCGGCTGTCCGTCCTGGCTTTTGTAGGTGAAAAGGTAAATGTAGTGTTCCAACGAGAACTTGGAAAAATCGGGGATCAGGCTCACGCCTGAAAGCAGCTTCCCGGCAGTGAACGAAGCAATGATCATCCACAAAAGCGGGACGACGATAGTGACCGCCAACAGAACGAGCCAAAGGTGAACCAGGATCGTCCCCAAAATTTTACGCGAGCGTGTCGTGCTCGCCAAAGAATGAACTGTGCTACTCATTCGTTTCCCTCTTCGCTAAAGGACTTCGACCTCACCATGTTGAAGACGGAGAATCCGCCGACAATCAGGAAAATAATGATCGAGTAAACGGCTGCGACGTTGAACTGCTCAAATCCTTTTGTGAAAGACAGTTTGTAGATCCAGGAGATCAAAATGTCGGTCTGCCCCGGTAAGGCGCTTGAGATAATCTTCATGCTGTCCGGGATCTGAGAAGGGTTCCAGGCGGGACCGCCGCCGGTCAGAAAGTAGACAGCACCGAAGTTGTTGAAGTTGAAGCTGAACGTCATGATCAAGGCTGGAACTGTAGCCGACAGAACCATAGGGAGTGTGATCGATCGGAATCTTTGGAAGCCGTTGGCTCCATCGACCTCGGCGGCCTCGTACATGTCCTTGGGAATCGCCGAAAGGATACCGATGATCATCATCATGTGGTAGGGAGCTCCGAACCAGAGGTTGACCATCACGACGACAAACTTGGCCAAATTGCCGTTGTAAAACTGTGTGAACCAGAAAATCGGTTGGTCGGGATGACCTTCAAGACCAATCGCCGCAAGAAAATTCGTCACAGGTCCCATCAGATGTGTAGCGAACAGGAGTTGATTGGCCAAACCCGCCGTATCAAACACGTTCTTAAAGACCATCAAAACGATGAGCTGAGGCAGGGCCCAGGGCAAAATCAGGACGGCACGCCAGATTTTACGGCCTTTGACCAAGGGGGATTCAACCACCATGGCGTTGATAAAACCCAGAGCAAAGACCGTAAAGCTGGACATCAATGCCCAAAACACCGTCCAGGCAAAGATCTGTCCAAAAATCAAAATCCAGGCGGGGTCAAGGGCCAAAAAGGTGAAGGTGTGAAAACCTACCCAATGAACGAGCCCCTGACCCAGGTGTACTTTATAGGTGTAGTCTGTGAAAGCCAAAAGGAAGGTGAAAACAAACGGAATGACCGTAAAAAACAGGATGGCGACAAAGGCTGGTGCAGAAACGATGTAGGAAAACAGTGTGTGCCAAACGCGCTGGATGAACTTGGTAAAGGGTTCAATTTTTCCTGTTTTGATGATTTCAATCCGTGACTGGTAGGCATCAGCGATGCCCAAAATCCACAGCAAGGCTGCAATCAACAAGATGATGACGGCGATCAAACCGTTTCCCATCAGGTTGACGGAGTTGTCGGCGGTCAGCCAATCGCTCACCTGGTCAAACAGGACAATCTTTTTGCCTGAGTATTGGTCGCCGATCACCAGGGCGCCCAACGACCCCAGTCCCCACAGCCCTTTGGTGAAAAAACCGCCGAAGTCACGAAAAACGTAGGTAGGTTTACCTTGCTGATAGGCGTAATTGGGATAAGTGTAGTGCTGAATAAAAAGGGCCTGGGCCGCAGCAGCGCTGGTTGCAGAAAGACCCGTACTCGCCGTTTGAGAACCGGCTTCAGCCGTACTGGACGAAGAACTTCCATAAAGATCCGACGCGCTGGACGACGGCGCAGGAGATGCCGTGGCCGAAGTGTTTTTTTTGGCCGGCGTCGAGGAGGGGCCGTAAAGGTCATCCGCGGATGAACTGGTAGACGCCTTGGACTCGGAGGCTTGCGCCTTGGCCGGGGATTCGGCAGGCTTGGCTTTGGGAGCCTTCGGCTTGGCAGGAATCACGTCGCCGTAGATGTCGGTCGTTGTTCCGGAACCGGCTTTTGAGCTACTTGCATCGCCGTAGAGATCGGCGTCCGAGCTCGCCGCGCTTTCCTTTTCCATAGCTCCCAGGGTATGGGGCTGGGGAGCAATTTTTTTGGGGGGCAGGGCCCGTCTTTCCTGAGAATGGCTGACCGCTGGGGATTCGGCGGGTTTAGAGGCTTCATGAGCCGCAACTGGGGCCGAGGTCTTTGCGGCGGATCCAGTAGAAACGCCCAATCCAGCAGGGGGCGCAACCGGTGACGCGGGAGGTAGCGGCAAGCTCACCTTATGGGTTTGGAGGTCAATCCAGCGTTCCCAGTGCGACGTCGAGAGCTCGACAGCCACCAAAAGAATGGGGATCGCCAACCATATCAGCCCTTTAATAAGCTGTTTATTGATAAACTGCCCCAATCCGGGCAAAATCAAGGATGCAACGGCCACCAAAACGGCGGCAAGAGGGGACCTCTTCATGGGTTCCCCGATAGGTACGCTAGACGAGACTTGCGATTTCACACAAACCCTCTCTCATAAAAATGAAGGAGGGCATGAAACCCTCCTCCTCATCATAAACGAATTACTTATTGTTGTCAGCTAGCCACTTGGCGGCCAGGGTGACGGCTTCTTGCTGCCCTTCGCTCGGCGTTTTCTTCCCGTCCCAAACGTCCGAGTAGATTTGTCCCATGGGAATGTTGTAGTAAACGTCCATGGCCTTTCGGTACTGGTTGTTCGGCAGGAAGTAGGCGGGTTCAGGATAGCTGTACTGGAAAGCCTTGGCCATTTCTTCCTTGACCCAATCGCCGCCAAAACTGGGGGTGATCGGCGAGCCTCTGCGCAAGGCCGGCAAGTAAGAGGAGGTGCGGATCATGGCTTCCATCGCCGCCTTGGTGTACAGCAAACGGTAGAGTTCTTCGGAGGCTGAGGGGTAGTGGGTAAACCCGTTGATCACAAAGCCTTTTGTTCCGACAAACGGGGTCAGGCGATGGCCTTTCCACGTGGGCATGGGAGCGAATTCAAGTTTGAAGTCGCCTTTCTTCATGGCGCCTTTCACGTCCTGCCAGGTTCCTACCAGGCCAAACGGTGCCGTCTGGTTGTTGAGGAAGTCGTCCCAGTGGCTCAAACCGGTCATCGAAGAACCGGGGATTTTACGCCCGTTGGCCAGAACCCAGAGGCCGGCTCTTGAAGCGTCGCGGATGAAATCGAGCCCGCCGCGGAATGAGGCTTTGTCAAAACCGGGCTGGAGAGGATTGCCGTCCCCGTAGATTTCCCAACCATCGGAGGTCAGGCTTGAGTAAGCCGACCAGACTTCCGTCAGCGACATCGGGTAGACGATATTGACCGGGCTTCCGTGGTAGCTGGGGCGGTTGTCCTGCCAATTTCTAGCTAGGGCAAAGATCTTTTCCCAGGTATTGAACTCGCGGGGAAGGTTATGATCGTCGGTTCTGACACTGTAGCCCAGCTTTTCCAGCATGGTTTTGTTCCAGGCAAACACCATCCCGTTGTAAGCCAGGGGGATGTAAACGTCGTTACCGGCGGGATTCGCGTTTTCAAAAAAGGGAGGCTGGGTGACGTGCTGCCCAAGCCAAACCAGGTGAGGGTCCAACGTCAACAACGATTGGGCATTGCGCGAAACTTCGCTGTCGATGCACAAGACAACGTCGGCAAAGCTATCCTGGAGCTGGGTGATCTTGTCGGTGGCTCCTGTGGCGTCGGCGTGAATGTAGGTCACAGCTCCCGCGTGGTTCGGGTGAACTTCATTCCAGAGGGCGACAATCGCGGCACCCCACTGGTCAGAGTCGACCGCAACCTGAATTTTAGCTCCCGGCTCGATGGCAAACTGGTGTGTGCTATCGATCCAGACGGCTTGTTGCTGGGCAAACGCTGAAACGGCGATGCCTAACGACAAGACTAGCACAAAAAGTCTCTTCATTGTCTGTTACTCCTTTGCAAACGTTTGTTTATTTGCTAGATCAGTGTAGCTGGCCTTTGCCGACGCGGTCAAGAAAAACCTTGGATGAAATGTTTCTTAATCGCATTTATGGGAGTTGTTATGAACCTTGCCGCCGTTTTCCACCGCACCTGTGCACCCTGGTGCTTTGCCCAAGATGACCAAACCCTGGTTTTTCGCCTTCAAACAGCCCCGAACGACGTCACGGCGGCCGAACTGCTGGTGGGCGACCCCTTTGATTGGGTCAAAGCGAACGAGGCGGACACCCAACAGTTTTTGTGGAACGCTGAAAAGCTCCCCCTGACCAAAACCGGCAGCGACGGCCTGCACGACTGGTGGGAAGTCCGCTGGTCCCCTCCCTACCGCAG
>JABEVL010000270.1 GCA_013043995.1 Spirochaetales bacterium
ATCGGCTGTGAACTTTACGTCGCGCCGACGAGCCGGTTCATCAAAGAAAAGCGCGAAGAGGAAAACCGTTACCACCACCTGATCCTGCTGGCTAAAACCGACAAGGGCTACCACAACCTTTCAGTCCTCTCCAGCTTGGGCTACACCGAGGGTTTCTACTACAAGCCCCGAGTGGACTGGGAACTTTTACAGCGTTACAGCGAGGGCCTCATCTGCCTTTCGGCCTGCCTCGCCGGAGAAATCCCCCAACTGATTTTAGCGGGTAAAAAGGACGAGGCCCGAAAACGCGCCCTCGAGTACGAGGCCCTTTACGGGGTCGGCAACTACTACCTCGAACTTCAAGACCACGGCATCGAAGAGCAACGGATCGTGAACCCTGTTTTGATTCAGCTCAGCAAGGAAACCGGCATTCCCCTGGTCGTTACCAACGACAGCCACTACGTGGACGCCGAAGACGCTGACGCCCAGGACACCCTGATCTGCATCGGAACGGGCAAAAAAAAATCCGACCTCAAGCGCATGAGTTTCGGTGCCGGCCAGTTCTACGTCAAAACCCCCGAAGAGATGGCAGCCCTTTTTCCTGATGTTCCAGACGCGCTTTCAAATAGCCTCGTGATCGCCGAAGCGTGCTCGATGGAGATGAAACTTCCGGGTCCGCTCTTGCCCGAGTTTGAGGTTCCTGAAGACTTTGCCCAGAAAGCCCACGAGCTGGTGAGTGCAGATATGGCCCGGTTGAAATCACGCTTTTCCGCTCCCGGCTCCCAGGATTCAGAAAAGGAAATGAAAAAAAGGCAGGCGGCCCTTCAACGTCTGGACCAGACTGTCACCCAGTACTTTGTGTGGCTGAGCAACGCGGGACTCAAGAAACGTTATCCCCAAATCACCCCTGAAATCCAGGAACGTCTGGACTACGAACTCTCCGTGATCATTCAGATGGATTTTGTTGGCTATTTCCTTATTGTTTCAGACTTTATAGGATGGGCCAAGGATCATGACATTCCTGTGGGACCCGGACGAGGTTCAGGAGCCGGTTCGATTGTCGCTTATGCCTTGCGCATCACCGACATCGAGCCTCTCAAATACAAACTTCTTTTCGAACGTTTCTTAAACCCTGAGCGTGTCTCGATGCCTGACTTTGACGTTGACTTTTGTATGGACCGCCGTTCTGAGGTCGTTGACTACGTTACCCGGCGTTACGGCACCGACAAGGTTTCGCAGATCATCACCTTCGGGACCCTCAAGGCCAAGGCAGCCCTCAAGGACGTTGCAAGGGTCCTTGGGTTTAATTTCTCTGAATCCAACGCGCTATCGGCCCTGGTTCCCACGGATCCCAAACTGAGTTTGAAGAAGCTCCTGAGCAACCCCCTTGATCCCGATTACGTCAAAGCGGGTTGGCAGGAAAATCACGACAAGCTCCTTTCTTTTTACCAGCAAGGAGGAAAGTATCAGGAGCTTTTCGATACCGCTCTCCGTCTTGAAGGTCTTTCCCGGCATACGAGTACTCATGCCGCTGGAGTCGTCATAGGTAAATCGGCCCTGACCGACTTCGTCCCCCTCTACCGAGACCCTAAAACCGGAGCGACGATCACCCAGTTCACGATGGACCAGCTCGAAGAATGCGGTTTGGTCAAGATGGACTTTTTGGGACTTGCGACCCTAACCCTCATCCGCAACACGCTCAAGCTGATCGCCCGGCGCGGGATCGTTCTGCGGGAAGAAGACATCCCTGAAGACGACTCCAAAACCTTTGCACTTCTTTCCGAAGGCCGTTCAGCTTCAGTGTTCCAGTTTGAATCTACGGGAATGCAAAAAATTCTTAAACAGGCCAAACCCTCGTGCCTCGAGGATCTGATCGCTTTAAACGCCCTCTACCGCCCAGGACCGATCGAACAAATTCCTAACTTCATCCATGGGAAACAAAATTCGCGAAGCATCGAGTGGTTGCACCCCGACCTGAAAGAAAGCCTGAAAGAAACCTACGGTGTCATCGTCTACCAGGAACAGGTCATGGAAGTCGCCCAAATCATCGGAGGCTACACCTTGGGCGCAGCCGATAATTTACGGCGGGTGATGGGAAAGAAAAAGAAAGAAGAAATGGACCAGCAAGAGGCCATTTTTATCCAAGGAGCTCAAAAAAAAGGTTACGACGCCGCAACGGCCAAGCGGATTTTCGACTACCTTGTGCCCTTCGCTGGCTACGGTTTTAATAAAAGTCACGCTGCTGCCTACGCCGTCCTCGCCTACCAGACCGCCTACCTCAAAGCGAACTACCCCGCGGAATTCATAGCCGCCAACCTCACCAACGAAATGAACGACCAGGAAAAGATGAGCTCCTACATGGACGAGGCCAAGGCGATGGGGATCTCCATCCTTCCACCCCATGTCAACACGAGCGAACGTCTGTTTGCCGTTGTCGAGAACAAAATTATCTTTGGACTTCAGGGTGTCAAGAACATCGGAGAGGGTGCCGTTGAAGAAATCCTCCGCGCTCGGGCAAAGGCTGGCCCCTTCACGAGCTTTGTGAATTTTCTGGAAAGGGTCGATCTTCACGCGGTGAACAAGCGCGTTTTAGAAACCGGAATCCAGTGCGGAATTTTCGACGGTTTGGGCCATAACCGGGCCACGCTGTACCATAACCTCGACAAGCTCCTTGACTGGGTCGCAAAAGGAAAAGAAGACGCCCTTGTCGGTCAAAAGGGACTGTTTGACGAAGATCCCAACGGGCTACCCACCCTTGAAATTATCGAGTTTCCTGAATGGCCCGCCAACGAGCTTCTTGAATTTGAAAAAC
>JABEVL010000271.1 GCA_013043995.1 Spirochaetales bacterium
GAGTCTCTGGTTTTCCCTGCGGACCTTCTCCGAGCCCTACGCGGACTACTCGGGGCTTTACCGCGACAACGCATTTGAAATGAAGGACCTGGTTGCAAAGATCACGGCTCCGCCGGTTCCCGACGGGGACTCCGACGTGGCGCTCTTACGACGCTTGGGCCCGGTGTACCAGGCGGAGGATGCCCGTGACGGCATTCACAAGATCAACGACTGGCTTCAGGATGACCTTGATATGGTCATCTGCATTGATACGACCAAGAGCATGGCCGATTACTTGAAAACGATTCAGGAAAAATTGCTGCCGAGCATCGAGAAATCGACAAAAGGTTTTAAGCACCTGAGGATCGGCCTGGTTTTTTACAGGGACTACATGGAAGAGTACCTGACCAAGACGATGAGTTTTCAGAGTGATCTGAATCTGGTGCAAGACGAGCTGGACCAGGCTGTCGCCGCTGGCGGCGGGGACATCCCTGAGGCTGTGGTCGAAGGCATCTGGTCAGCGCTGAACGCTTTTGACTGGAAGGCTCCGCACAGGCTCGTCCTGGTCATCGGCGACGCTCCCCAGCACGACATCCCCCGCGGTAAGATCACCGAAGAGATGATGCACGAAAAAGCCCTGGACGAAAACGTCGAAATCCAGATCGTCAAACTCCCCCCGGGCGGCCCTAACTAGGAGGCCTCCCCGGAGTTTTTGGGGCGAGGGGAAAAACCTCAGGTGAGGCTGTAGAGTTCGACTTGACCTTCGATCCCTTTCAAGGACGTTTTTTTGCGCCAAATTTTCTTTTTGCGTTCCTTGGTCCAGTTCAGGAGGGTTTTTTTCACCTCGGGATCGTCCAGGATCTCTTGACTGAAGCAGATCATGTGGTTTTCAGCGGTTCCTTGGATGCGAGCCGCCAGATTCACGGCATTACCAAAGTAATCCACCCTGTTGTTCAGGTTGACGACGATCACACCGCCCGAGTGCAGCCCCATCTTGATCTCGAGGCCACCGCCCAGGGCGTCCCAGGTGATTTTCTGGAACGCTTCGAAGGCGCCCAGAGCGGCACGCATCCCGTCGCTGGGCCGCAAGAAGCTGGCCATGACGGCGTCCCCGATCGTTTTGACCACAACGCCGCCATTTTTTTCGACTTCGTTGAAAAGCGTTTTAAAGTGGTCCCTGACGATCCTGTACGAGGTCGCGTCCCCGTAGCGGCTGTACATCCGGGTCGAATCTTTGATGTCGGTGAAAAGGAGGGTGACGCGGTTCACGTCCAGGCTCTCTTCGACGGAAAGGACGTCGTCACCAAAAAGCTCCCGAAAGGTCGCGCTGTTGAGGACTTCAAGTCCGGAAAGGAAGGACTTGGGGAGCGAAGACTCTTTTTTCTGAAAGGTCTGGACCATGATGTCAAAAGCTTTCTTGGAGAGTTCCTCGGGGATCGGGTGGAGGGCCGGGTGAACCGTGAACGTGACCGCCACGTTGGTGTCGAGGCTGTTCCGAAACACCGAGTTGCACAGCGGGCATTTTTCGGAAGTTTTAAGTTCGTTGAAGTTGTGCTTAAAACCCGGCAAGCCTCCGCAGAAAGTGCAATAATACGCCCAGTTCAGGCTGAAGGCCCCCGATTTAACGGCGTGCAGAAAGATTTCCACCAAGGGGCGAAGTTCGAGTCCCAAGCGGGGCGCCAGCTCTTTCAGGTTGATACGAAAAAGCTGTTCATCGTTGGCCTGCTCAAGCCATTTTGTCAGCTCACTGGGCACTTCGACATCTTTCATCAGACGATTCCACTCTGAAATTTGCATAAACCTCTCCCTTGTGCAGGTTTCTTCTGAAACAGATTTTCCGAAAAACCGGATAGAAGTAATATACTACGCTGTTTGCGTATTTCTGCCTAAAAAAATCAGAAATCTACAAGCAAAGCTCGCGACGAAATCTCACCCTCTGAAAAATGGACTTGGGCAAAGCCCGTGTTAATGTTAAGATTCATCATGGAATTTTCATTGTTTGGGCGGAACTTTACTCAAAAAACGGGCATCCTCGAGCTGATGGACGACCTTGGCCAGGCTTTGGCCGGCGACGGCGAGGTTTCGATGCTGGGCGGCGGCAATCCCGCCTCAATTCCCGCGATGAACGAAGTCTGGCGTCAACGGCTCCAGGAGATCCTTTTGCAGGATTCGGGAGTCGAGCTGCTTTTGGCCCAGTACGACACGCCGCAGGGAAACCCGGGTTTTTTGCAGGCTTTGGCACGATTTTTCAAGGAACGCTTCGGCTGGAACGTTGGACCCGAAAATATCTGCGTGACAAACGGCAGCCAGAATGCCTTTTTTCTGCTTTTCAACCTTCTGGCAGGCGAGTGGGGACAGGGAAAATCCCGGTCGATCTTGTTCCCTTTGGCACCCGAATACGTCGGTTACGCCGACCAAGCCCTGGGAAGCGGACACTTTCACAGCCGGCGTCCGCAGGTTGTGCTCCAGGAGTTTCCCTTTTTTAAGTATTACGTCAATTTTGAAGGTTTGGAACTCCGCGAAGACACCGGGGCGCTTTGTGCCAGCCGCCCTACCAATCCAACAGGGAACGTTCTGACCCAGGACGAGGTCGTTCACCTGGCCGGGCTCTGCCGCCGGTCGGGCGTTCCCTTTCTGCTCGATAATGCCTACGGAACACCCTTTCCTGGAATCCTTTTTGAAGACGTCGAGCCGTTTTGGGACGAGTCGACGGTGCTCGTGCTGAGCCTGAGCAAGCTTGGCCTTCCGGCAACGCGCACAGGGATTCTTGTGGCCAAGCCTGAAATCATCCAGGCGGTCACAGCCTCGAACGCCATTTTGAATCTGGCGAGTTCGGGGATCGGCCAGTCCCTGGTTCTGCCTTTTTTGGAAAACGGGGCGTTATGGGAACTGTCGAGAAAGATCAT
Source organism: Spirochaetales bacterium (assembly GCA_013043995.1). Lineage (GTDB taxonomy): Bacteria > Spirochaetota > Spirochaetia > JABEVK01 > JABEVK01 > JABEVK01. The sequence goes on from JABEVL010000271.1 coordinate 2,886, forward strand.
TCGCCCGTATTACCTGGAAGCCAGGGATTTTGCCGTGCAGGCGGCGGTCGAGATCTTTGCCCAGCGTTTTCCCTTTCGGATTCACCGTCCCCAAGGGGCCCTGTTCTTATGGGTTTGGTTTCCCGAACTGCCCATCCCGACGAGGTCTCTGTACGAACGCCTCAAGGCCCGGGCGGTGGTGGTCGTACCTGGGGAGTATTTTTTCTTTGGGATGGAGGATGAGGACAAAGACTGGAACCACAGAAGGGAGTGCCTGCGCTTGAACTACGCCCGGCCCAAGGGAGAAATCCTGAGGGGTTTGATGGTCCTTGCCGAAGAGGTTGAACTGGCCTTCGGTTTGCCCCGGCGCTGAGTCCAGAAATACCGCAAAAGCGGCTTCCCGCTAGGAACGTTCCAAAAACCAGGTGTGCACGGCGCCTTTCCCCTTAAGTGTCGTTTCGCCCCGGTCGACGTAGGCGAAGGAGTCGCCCAACTCCTGCTTTACCTCGGTGCTGACGTGGATTTTACCGGGTTGGCCGCTGGATTCAAGGCGCGACGCGAGGTTGACGGTGTCCCCCCAAAGGTCGTAGCTGAACTTACTCGTCCCGATGACGCCTGCCACAGCTTCGCCGACGTGGAGACCAATGCGAACCCTCATGTTGAGGCCCAGACTTTCTACGGCCTCGAGCATCTCAAAAGCCATCCTTGCCAAACGCCCGACGGGGTCGTCCACCGGAAGGGGCAGGCCGCACACCGCCATGTAGGCGTCCCCGATGGTTTTGATTTTTTCGACCCCGTGTTTCAGGCACAGGGCATCAAAGCGCGAAAAAAGGCTGTTGAGCAGTTTGACGAGTTTTTCTGGCGAGGTTTGGCCTGCGTACTGCGTGAATCCGACGATGTCGCAAAAAAGAATCGCAACCTTGTCAAACTGATTGACGATGGTTTTCTCGCCTTCTTTCATCCTGTGGGCAATCGCTTCAGGAAGGATCGATAAAAGAAGGGTGTCCGATTTTTTCTTTTCTTCGGCAATGACACGGTTGCTGTCCTCAATCTGACGCTCGTAGCGGCGGCTGACGGTGCGCACGGCAAAAGAGATGGGAAAAGCCAAGAGAAAGGCAAAAACAATCGAACCGAGGATCAGGAAAAATCGAATTCTGGAAATGTCTGCGTTGATTCTGGCGACGTTTTCGTGCGAGTTGACAACCCAACCCAACGAGGGAATCACCTGGGAGTGAACGACCTCTTCCTCGGGCTGGTTGTTGGGTCCAGGAAACTTTAAGAAACCTGAGCTGCTCGTGGGACTTTTGATGGCGACCTGCCAGGGAAGGGCTTTCGCCTGGTTGAAGGACCTGTCGTACACCGCCCGACGGACGGCCACGGACTGACCGATGAGCTGGGGAAGGGGGTGGCAAAGGAAATCGGTCGTTTTCTGATCGACCAAACAAACGAATCCCCGGTCCACGTTGCTTCCGACGATGCTGGCCTGAAAGTCGCGGAGGATGTCGGCCTTAGGCTCTCCTTGATCGACCCTGGCTTGAATAAACTGTGCCATAGCCTTGGCCTGGCGGGTGTTGACGTCGGCTTGGATCGAAATGTATTGCTTCTGGATGGCGTCCAGCACCAGGGGCATGACCACGACACCCACAGCGATAATGGAAAAGAACACGGCCAAAAATGTGTACAAAGGAAGATTTTTTCGGTGAATCATGTGACCTCCCGCCCGGTATTTCAAAAGTAAAGTATACTTAACACGTCGTCAACAAGAAGTCAGAGCATGAGCTGAATTTCTGTTCGGAACCTCCGCGCCCGCCGGCATTGACAGCAAATGGAGCGTCTTTCATGATGGGGGGATGGAACAAAGCGATCATCGGCTGGCCGCCGTCATATTTACGGATATTGCAGGCTTTAGCGCCATGATGGGCTCAGACGAAGCCGGGACCCTGCAAACTCTTGAGGTGCACAATCAGCTTGTCCGGGAGCAGATTCGCCGCCATCGAGGTACTGAAATCAAGACCATCGGCGATGCTTTTCTTGCACATTTTCCGACGACCATTGACGCAGTTCTGTGCGCCGTTGGAATCCAGAATAGCATCCAAGAATACAATTCCAAGGGCACAGGCAAGCCCCTGGCTCTGCGCATCGGTGTCCACGTGGGGGACATTTATTTTTACGAAAAGGACGCCTTAGGCGAAGGCGTCAATATCGCCAGCCGTTTGCAGGCCCTGGCAAAGCCAGGAAACATCACCATCAGCCGTGAAGTCTACTCCCAGATTTCAGGAAAAATTCCTTTGAAGATCGAAAGCCTTGGTCAGGTCCAGCTCAAGAACATCACCAGGGAAGTCTTTGCCTACGAAATCCTTCAGGGGACTCCAACAAATTCTCAAGAAAACCCTGGGGCCGCCCAGGCCTCAGGTTCCTCAAAAAACGACGTTTCTCCCCGTGAATTGAAGGAAACGATCAACGACTACGTGACGAAAATCGTCCGGCAAAGTCTGGACGATTCGTTGGATCAGCGTTCAAGGCGCAGGGCACGTCGGCGCCGCCGTGATCTTGAGCGTTCGGCAGAAACCTCCTTGACCGAACCGGGTCAGCAAAGTTTTGCCGATTACAAAGCAAAAGTTCTGGAAAAAGCCGAAAGTTCCCGTCACGGTTGGTGGGCCCACCTGAGAAGCTTTGTTTTTGTGAACACCGGACTTTTTGCGATCAACTGGTTTACCTCTCCCCATCCGTTGGCTCTGGGAAACGCCTGGTTTCTTTTTCCCCTTCTTGGTTGGGGAATCGGCCTGCTGGGGCACGCTGCAGGCTACAGAAATAACCGCCGCAAGGCGCGCGAGGTGAGCCGAATCACCGAACTGGACGGCGAGGCCTTGGCAACGTTTCAACGCTACCAGCACGAGCGCGGCAGTTTGAGCGCCCACCTCTGGTCAAACGTGGGTATTTCAGCCCTGTTGGCCTGGATCTGGCTTTTTGCCGGGGGAGGCTTCCCCTGGCCATTGATTCCCATCGCGGCGCTCGCTGCGGGTGTTTTTTCACGCCTGGGTTCCTTTTGGAAGTTGCGGAAGAAAAATCTTTTCGGGGAGAAAAATAGAAAAAGAGACCGCTCGACCCTGTTCGTGGAACCCGACTCACGCGTCGTGCAAGCTCAGGAGCTCTACACGGCCATCATCGAACAGATGAAGGGGCTGAAAGGCGAAAACCCCTTGGGCGAGAATTTTGACGTGAGCCTCAAGAACTATGTGCGCCAGATCGGGGAGCTTTCTGCCGTGGAGCGTGAGCTCGGAAAAGTTGTCCGTTCTGCTGCCGCCTGGGACGGGGAGGCCGAAGCCGTGGAATTCCGCGAAAAGGCCAAAACGGCTCAATCCCCCAAGCTCAAGGCCGAGTACTTGGCCGCTTTGGAAGGTGTGGAACAGCAGAAAAAATCTGCCCAAGAGCTCGGTGAAACCCAGGAGCTTCTCAATTTAAGGATCGGTTCAGCGCTGAAGAGTCTCGCCCAGATGCAAATGGACC
>JABEVL010000272.1 GCA_013043995.1 Spirochaetales bacterium
CGCCCCCGGCCCGCGCCCGCCTCAACCTTTTGTACGCCCTTTTGCCCGAGCTCCTTCAAAGCGGAAGGTTTCAAGCCACAAGCCGTGACCTCGCCCGCTGGTTGGGCGCCACGCCGGTCACCGTGCGCAAAGACTTAAGCTGGCTGGGTACGGGAACCCCCGGAGCCGCCTACGACCTGGGTCGTCTTTTAAGCAGCCTCGAAACATTTTTAGAACCGAGGCGCGCCCTGAAAACCGGTCTTGTCGGTCTGGGCGACGAGGGACTGGCGGTGTGGAGCTCTTTAAAAAAATGCCCCGCTCAACGCTACGAGATGATCGTCGGTTTTGAAAGCCGCTTGAACCGCCTGGAACAGCTCGAATTGCCTTTTTCCCTGCACCCGACGACAGAGATCATCGGCGTGTGCTTAAGACGCGGCGTCGAGGCCGCCTTTCTTTGCGTCGAACCCGACGAGGCCCAGCGTTGCGCCGAACGCCTGGTTCAAGGGGGCGTCCGCTACCTCGTCAACTACTCTTCCAAGGTCTTAAGGGTCAACCGTCACCAGGTCAGCGTCAGGGAATGCGGCGTCTGGGCCGAGGTTCCCGAGCTGGCGACGAAAAATGAGGAATCGTGTTCGCTTGGTTAAGAAAACGGCGCCGTGAAAGGCTAGTCCAAACCCGCCCGATTTCCGCCGACGCCTGGAGGCGCACGACCGAACGCCTGGTCATCCTGGACGGGCTTAACCAGGAAGAGTGTTCCCGCTTGCGGCAACTCACCACCATCTTTATAAACGAAAAACAGTTCGAGCTCACCCAAGGGCTTACGCTCGACGAAAGTCAAAAAGTTCTTTTAGCGGTCCAGGCCTGCCTGCCCGTCCTGGAGCTGGGTCTGGATTGCTACAACGGCTGGAACACCCTGATTTTGACGCCGGGAGAGTTTTTGGAGAGCGAACCCGAAATCGACGGCTACTTGCGCAAGGACGAGGCGGGGCCTCTGGGAGGCGAGGTTCTGGAACTCGGTCCCGTGATCCTTTCCTGGACCGACGTGGAGGATTCGGGCCTGGGCAGAGGCTACAACGTGGTCATTCACGAAATGGCCCACAAGCTCGACCTGGAAAACGGGGCGTACGATGGGGCACCCTTACTGGAAACGATCGATCCCCAGGTCTGGAAAACGGTTTTGAGTTCCGCCTTTGAGGACTTTCGGCGCAAGGTCGAGCGCTTGGGGCACCGGGCAGAACGGGTGTTGCGTCTGGACCCCTACGCGGCGAGTGACCCCGCCGAGTTTTTTGCCGTGCTCAGCGAAACTTTTTTCGAGCGCCCCGATCACCTTTACGGCGACTATCCCGGAGTTTATGGTCTGTTCAAGCTTTTCTACCGCCAGGACACCCTGGCGCGTTTTCAAAAAAGGAGGAAGAAATGAACTACTGGTTGATGAAGTCGGAGCCGGGCGAGCTCTCTGTGGACGATCTGGCCGAGCTGCCCGGTCGACGGGTGGGCTGGTTCGGCGTTCGCAACTACCAGGCCCGGAATTTCATGCGCGACCAGATGCGTTGCGGCGACCTCGCTTTTTTCTACCACTCGTCGTGTGCGGTGCCCGGGGTGGCAGGTGTGGTGAAAATCGTGAGGGAAGCCTACCCGGACCCCACACAGTTCGACCCCCAAAGTCCCTACTTTGACCCCAAGGCCCAGGGCTCTTCCCCGCGCTGGTTTCAGGTTGACGTGGAACTCGTAAAAAAAACGCGCCTTGTGCCGTTGTCTGAACTACGGGCCCAAGGCGCTCTGGCTTCGATGCGGATCTTTCAACGCGGCAATCGGCTTTCCATCACCCCGGTTCAGCCCGAAGAGTGGAACAACGTCGTTCGTTTAGCCGAGAGCGCGCCCAGAGCCGACGTTTAGTACGAGACCCAGTTTTGCTGGTTGTTGTTGTCCCAAACTCCGTTCAGGTTGGTGAAGCAGTAATTCAGCGGCTCCCCTGAAGTCAGGCCCGTGAGGGTTACAGTGTAAAGGTTCAAGCCCGAAGGAAGAACCGGGGTCGCTGACAGGGTCATGGGGGTGTTTTGAACGTTGGTCCAGCCGTTCACGCCCCAGTGCAGGTACGCGGGAGACAGGGCTCCGGCGTAAGAAACGGTCCGAGACCCGTCGGCATTGTCGACGGCGCCTGCGGCCGAGGCCGAAACGGGGTCGACATAATTTTGTCCGCCGTTGTTATCCCAAACCTTGGTCCCGTCCGCCAAGACCTGGTAGACGCAGTATTCCACCTCGGTCGTTCCTAACGGAAGGGAAAACTTCGCATTCAAAATTGCCACGCCCGTCTGGTAAAGGTCCCCGGTCATAGGAATATCCTGAATGGTTTTCCAGTTATTCAAACCGAGGTGCAAGAAAACGTTGGTGTTCGTCATGTTGGGAGTGGTGTAATTGACCTGGACCGAGGGGTCGCCGGCGACCAAGGTACCTGGGGCGAAGGGCAGGTCAAGGCTGACCACCTGTGTCGACACCACCGTGCCGGTCATGGCCGAACGGGCAAGGGCCTTGTTCGACAGGTTGGCTGATGCCGGATTGGAACACGAGCTCAAGCTCAGAACTCCGGCGAGGGCAAGAAACGAAACTGTTGCAAATACGACTTTCATGATGGGCTCCTTATTGCTAAGATGCCCCAACCATAAGCACGACTTTACCATTATGTCAACAATTATTTTATAGATTTAAATGATATTTAACTGAAAAAAGTCATTTTTTTCCAGATAAAACCATTTCTCATCCTTTTCAAACTTGATTTTAACCTTCAGAAAAGTTGAAAACCGGCAAACAAAAGAAAGGTTCGACCCGTTTGGGGGCCCGCAGCAGCCCCCATTGATTTCGCTTTTAGGATCCGTCCAGGGCCAAAGCCTGAAGGCTGGCGTTCCAAAGTTCTCGAGCTTTTTCGGGGTCGACCGTAAAACTTGAGCGGTGGCGGCCATCAACCAGGCCTCCCGAAAGCTGAGCCGCGGCGGGGTCGTCCAGGAGAAATTCCCCCGTCCTGGAGCGGTCCCCCAGGAAAAAATTTCCAAGACTCCCCGCGGCACGGATCGGCCAGGGGGCTTCCCGGGTCATCCCCGTTTTAAGAAAACCCGGGTGAAACGCGAAGGCAAGCCCTCCCGAGTCCTTCAGACGGCGGCCCAGTTCCAGGGCGTGGTGCACCTTGGCGATAGCCGACCACACGCTCCCGTCGAGGGGCTTTAACGGCTGACGGGGGAGAAGGCTGGCGGGCCGCGGAAAACCCCGAAGGGTAAAGCCGGCCCCCGCAACCAAAAGAACTCTCGAAGGTCCCTTCCGCAAAAGAGGCTCAAGGAGGAAATCCAGCAAAAAGGGCGCCAGGTAGTTCACCTGAAACGTCTTGTCAAAACCCTCGTCGGTCAGCTCGGGGTGCCATCCTACCCGTCCGCCGGCGTGGACAACACCGGCCAAACTGTCCGTCTGTTCGCCCACCCAGCTGGCCAGGGCTCTCACTTCGCTCAACTTGGAGGCGTCGGCGGGCCGGAGCCTGATTCTTGAACCCGGGTGGAGGCTTGAAAGCTCCTGAGCCGTTGCTTCGAGTCGGCTCGACGTTCGGGCACTCAGTAAAAGACTCTGCCCGCGCGAAGCCAGATAACGGGCAAGACTGCCGCCGACGCCTCCTGTGGCCCCCAGGACCAACCAAGGCGCGGTCACGATTTTTCCTCGGTTCCGGCGCG
>JABEVL010000273.1 GCA_013043995.1 Spirochaetales bacterium
GCACCGAACTGGTCGGCGCTTCTGAGGATGGCTCCATAATTCTGGGGATCGGTCACGCCGTCCAAAAGCACGACCAAGGCGGAGGGAGAAGAAAGGTTTTCCAAAAAACTTTCGATCGAAAGTTCCCGCGTTTTCCTCCCGCCGGGCAAAACGAGGGCTGCGCCCCTGTTTTCCTTGCCCGCCAGGCGTTCAAAAGCTTCGGGCGGATCATCTTGCACGCGGATTCCCCGGCGTTGCGCCAATTCGCGCAGGGCGTCGGTCCGGGCGTTTTTTTTTCCCACGTGCAGGACGGCGCCTTCGGGAGGATCTTTGAGAGTTTCTTCGATGCCGTGAAAATTCAAAAGGGTTTCGGCCACGGTTAAACGTCCTGAATCCGTAAGACGACGCCCTTGCCCCAGCCTTCTTTGCCCAGTTCTGCAAGGGCGGCATCCAGTCGGCCGCGCTGGGCCTGGTGGGTCGTCAGGATGAGCGGCACGAGGCCCTCGGCGTCAGACTTGACCTCGGGCTGGAGAACGCTGGCCAGGCTCACTCCCTGAGCAGCAAGGACTCCGGCCACCTTGGCCAAAACTCCGGGAAGGTCAGGAACGCTCAGGTGGATATAAAAACGCTCGAGCTGGGTTCGATCGCATTCAAAGTTTTCTTGCCGGTGCAGAAAGCCGTTTTCTTCTTCCACAAGAAGAGCGCGGCCTTGGGCCACGTCCATGAGATCGGCCAACAGCGACACCGCCGTCGGGGCAGGACCGGCTCCCTTGCCTGAATAAAGCGTCAATCCCAGGCCCGTGCTGTCGACCAAAACGGCGTTGTACTCCAGTCGAACCGAAGCCAGCGGATGTTCCTTGGGCAAGAGCACGGGCGCGACTTCCACGTCGACTTGGCCATTTTTTGTCCGCCTGGCGGCTGCAATCAGTTTGATCCTGTAGCCCATGGCCTCGGCTTGGCTCACGTCCTGTGAATCCAAGTTTGAGATTCCGCTGGTACGGATCCGATCGGTGGGGAAAAAATGTCCGAAGGCCAGGCTCGTCAGGATCGTGGCCTTGCACGCCGCGTCCTTCCCCGAGACGTCGTAGCTGGGGTCGGGTTCGGCGTACCCTTTTTCTTGGGCTTCGCGCAGGGCATCGGTGTAGCTGGAAGCGTTTTCGCTCATCCGCGTCAAAATGTAATTTGTCGTTCCGTTGACGATGCCTTCAACCGAGAGGATCGTTTCGGCCCGCAACGCTTCGCGGAGCGTGCGGATGATGGGAATTCCGGCGCAGACACTGGCTTCAAAACCCAAGCTCACGCCTTTTTGGCGCGCCAGGGCAAAGAGTTCGGGGCCTTTTTCGGCTAAAAGATTTTTATTGGCGGTGACAACGTGCTTTCCGGCCTTCAGGGCGCTTTCGACAACGGCAAAAGCCGATTCCACTCCCCCCAGGGCCTCGACCACGACGTCCACCTCGGGGTCCTCGACGATTTCTGACGCCTTGTTGCTGACGATCGTGCCGTGGGGCAGGGCACGCGGCTTGCTCAGGTCCCGCACGAGAACAGACTTCAACCGCAGGACCTTTCCTGCTGCAGGATTTTCGCACAAGAGTTTGGCCAAGCCCGCACCGATGGTTCCTAGGCCGGCCAGAGCCACTACGGTCTTGGACATGAGGACCCTCCGAGGAGCCAAGATACCTGAAGTCGGGACCCTTTGTAAACGGAGAACCGGGGGCGGGGGGAGTCAGTCACCTTGACACAAAAGAAAATGAGGCTCAATATAAGCATATGCCCATTATAGAGAGTTCCTCAGGAACGTTAAGATCACCCCAAAAAGAGTTTCCCCCGTGCCGCGTCCTTTAGTAGCCCGCCGCCTTGGGGCCAGTCTTTTTTCGCGTGTTTTGACACCTGTGAACTCGGAGGGGCAGACGGCCGTTGAGGTCCTTTTAGCCGTGGACGAGGCCGAAGCCCTGAGGCTGGCTGACCTTGAGAAGTTGTACCAGGAGGCAGCGGCGCGTTCGATGGGCGTCTCGCGGCAGACTTTTGGACGCATCCTCGAGGCCGCCCGCCATAAGGTAGCCGACGCCGTGCTCAACGGAAAAACGCTTCGGATTCAAGGAGGGGAAAGCAGTCCCCCTCCGCAAGGAGATTTTGTGATGAAAATTGCCATCCCTGCACGAGACGGCTTGGTGGACCAGCATTTTGGCCACTGCAAAGAGTTTATGGTGTTTACGTCCCAGGGAGAAGAACTCCGCAAGGAGGACTCCATCCCGTCGGGTGAAAGCTGCGGATGCAAGTCGGGGATCGCTGGGGTGCTGGCCAAAGCGGGAGTGACGCACCTCTTGGCGGGCAACATGGGCGAAGGAGCCGTGAATGTTGTGCGTTCACACGGGATCCAGGTCGTGCGCGGCGCGGCCGGCGCAGTTCGCCCAGCCGTTGAAGCTTTTGTTGCGGGAGGTTTTCAGGACAGCGGGCGCCTTTGCCGCGACGACGGGCATTCCTGTCAGGACAGCGCCACTCAGGCCTAGCGTTCAGCTTGAATCTTTTTCACGCCGGGCCGACGTTTTCTCTGTTCTAGTCCAGAACGACGGCCATCCCGTGAAACGTTTCGAAGCCTGCCAAAAATTCTTTCCAAGGAACCCAGCCCGGCCCGACCGTGGGGTTCACGTTGGAACCGTTTCTTGCCCCGCCGAGCGGGTCTTCTACCAGGGCGTCTTGCTCGTTCCAGCCAGCGACCAAAACGCAGTGTTCATAC
>JABEVL010000026.1 GCA_013043995.1 Spirochaetales bacterium
GCTCACGGGCCCGCTCCTTGGCGGCTTTTTTGGGAACTCCGGCCAGCCAGGCAGGGAGCCAGACGTTTTCCCAAACGGTGAATTCCTTCAAAAGAAAGTGAAACTGGAAGATGATTCCGACCTTGCTGGCGCGAAACGCCGAAACTTCCCGCTCCTTCAGAGGCCCTAAATCGGTACCGTCGACCCAAACCTGCCCCTCTGAAGGCCTGTCAAGAGCCGCCGCCAGATGAAGCAGGGTACTTTTTCCAGCCCCGGACTCACCGACGATCGCCGCCGAGACCCCCCGCTCCAAGTTCCAGTTGACGCCGTTGAGCACACTGACGGTCTCATGCTGACTGGAAAAATTTTTTACAACAGATTTCAGCGACAAAACCGCCGAAGGGAACTCGGTTGAACTCATTCGTTTTTCAAAACCTCCGTAGGGATGATTCGGCTGACGCGGGACGAGGCAAACCAAGCTGCTAAGGCCGCCGAAAGGACAGCAAAACTGGCGATCAAGGCGACCTCCGAGGGGATCACCCGAGCCGGGACGGCAGGCAAATAGAAGGCTTCGTTGGAAAAGAGCGTCACGCCCCTGGAGCGGAAAAGACTTAAAATTTCGTTCAGCAGGTTCTGAACGAAACTGAGGATTTGGGGGACCGAGTGAGCAACCGCCAGCCCCAACAGGGTCCCCAGCAGGGCGCCGACGAGCCCAACACCCAAACCTTCCCAGGCAAAGACGGCCCGAATTCTTGAACCGCTCACCCCCAAGGCCTGCCAAACGGCGATTTCTTCGGCGTGTTCCTGAACTGTCCGGCGCTGGCTGTGAAAAATGTTCACTCCGACGACCAGAAAAACCAGGCCCACCAGGAGCATCATGGCGTTCTTTTCGGTTTTGAGGGCGCCGAAGAACGCCGCGTTGTAGACCCGCCAGCTCACAAACTGCGCAGCGGGGACATCCGCCTCCCGGGCCAGCCTCACCCTCATGGCCTGATCGTCGTCCTCGTTTCGGAGCTTGATCCCAATCCTTTCGTCTTTCGCCGAAGCAAAGGACGATAGGGCCGTTGATAGAGTCACAAAGATCCAGCCCGAGTCGATTTCATAGTACCCGGTTCTGAAAATCCCGCCGATGCGCAGGGTTTGGTAGCGGGGATTGAGCAGACTGAAATCCTTCCCGCCCAGGGCCAGAAGCGAGATCTTATCCCCGACCCCCAGCCCCAGGTTCCTCGCCATTTCTTCTCCGATCACGGCAACACCCTGAGACGGCACGATGTCGCCCGAAACACGGATCATGTGCCGGGCCAAGCCCCTGTCCCGGGTCCAGGCCTGGGGTTCCAGACCTCGGACTAGGGCAGGCCGTTCCTGGCCGTCTGGGCCTGAAACGAGGGTCTGACTTTCGACAAACGGTTCGACCGCCAAAACGCCTGGGTCAGCCCTCAATTTCGCCAACGTCGGAGGGGGAACAGGGGTGTCGGGTTTCCACTGGAGGTGGTAAGAAGAGACTTCCAGGATGCTTTCAATGAAAGTCAGTTGAAACCCGTTCATCACAGCCAAAACGGCGTTCAGGGTCAATACGCCGACGGCAAGACCGGCCACCGAAAGAATGGGGGCAGCCCAGCCCCGTTCCCGCCGGCGCGAGCGCAAGTACCTCAAGGCTAGAAAAAATATCCCTCGGACTTTCATGAATGATCCTTTCGAACGCGAACGACACCGCTGGAGTCAAAATAAATCGTCTGGTAACGTTTTCCGTTCTCATAGTCTTCTTCCCAGACCTTTTCACCGTGCGAAAAGGCTTCTTCTTTGACTTTCTCGTCGTCTTTCCAGACTTCCCGACTTTCGAGAAAGCCGTTTTTCAACGTGCTGATCACCCGGCTGTCCCCGCTCCAGACAATCTGAGTTTTCTCCCTGTCGTCCCCGGCAATTTTTTCAATCTCGACAAGGCGGTCTTTTTTGTCGTACGTCCAGGTTTTATAGGCGGGAATTTTGGAAGTAAGGAAGTCTTCTCGGACAAGCCTGCCGCGTCCGTCAAAGGTTTTTTTGGTCAGAACCTGTCCCTGGGCGTCCAGGTCGGTTTCAGTCTGCGTCCCGTCGGGCCCAGTTTCAAGCACCTTCTGCAAAAGCTCGCCCACGGCATCGCTGAGCGTTTCCTCGATTTTGTTCCCCTGATGAATTCTCAGGCTCGTTGAACCCGAAAAACTCTGGCTGTCGGCCACGACACCGTCCGGTCCCCAGGTCCAGGCCGCCGAATCGAGCACCACACCGTCGACAGCCTTGCGTTCCACCCTCCGCAGGCGGCCGTCCAAGCCGTACGACAACTCGTCGATGTAAAGAATCCTTCCCGACGGATTTTGAACCGTCTGGCTGGTCAGCCGGTCGCCCCTCCAGTCCAGCGTGTGCACAGCGACAAGCTTTCCCAGCTGGTACTCTTTCCAGGTTCGAAGGCGATGATTCGTCGGGTCCCACTGAAATGTTTGATCGAGTTCTCCGCCCCGAAAGACGGCTTCCTGAAGTTGGTGATCCTGAGAATCCGTCACCAGGCGGACGAGCTGAATTTCTTTTTTCCCTTTCCAGAGTCTTTCCCATTTGACGTCGCCGCTTTGACGCACGGCCAGGGTGTAGGGATAGGACAACTGATCGTACCACCCGCAGGCTTTCAAAGGCGTCCCCAGCGAATCGCAAACGTACCAGGCCCAAGAAGTCGGCACGTCCTTTCCGGGGGGAAGGAGGCCCTCGGCCCCCGCCGAGTTCAGTAAGGTCAGACTCAAAAAGCCCAGGAAAAAGAACCTCACTCTTCCCCCAAAAGTCCGGCCACAAAACGGTCCGCGTCAAACGGCTCCAGGTCTTGGAGCTTTTCACCCGTCCCGTAGTAAAAAAAGGGCAGGCCTAATTCCCTGCAGATCGAAACGGCGATGCCCCCCCGCCCCGAAGAGTCGTACTTCGAAAGGATCAGACCGTCGACGCCCACCGCCTCGTGAAAGGTTTTGGCTTGCTCGAAGGCGTTTTGCCACGTCGTCGCGTCCA
>JABEVL010000274.1 GCA_013043995.1 Spirochaetales bacterium
CCCCTCACCCCCCGGCTTCACACCTACACGCGCTACAAAGACCTGCTGACCCCCTGGCTCACCTTTGAGAACGGCTTGCCCGTTCTGCCCGAAGGCTGGACAGGGAACTGGTTCAGCGAGGTCGAGCTTGAAAAGCTGGGGATGCCGAGCGTCCACCGCAAGATCCTGGACGAAGCCTTGTCTCAGCTCAAAAAATAACCCCCAGCGCAGGACCTCGGACAGGATTTCCTCGTACGCGGGCACCTTGACGGTGACTTTCAGGGCGTCACCGAGGGCAGCCGTTCGTGCCGAATGACAAGGGAGTTTTGTTGGTTCAAACCGCCCAGCAGAGGCAAAGAATTATACCCTGCGGGATCTGTAAGGGTCTCCAACAGGGCGTTGCTCGGACGATGCTCCAGGTAAGAGCGTCCTTTTTCGGCCCTGAACTCGGCTCCCCGCGAATCGGCTCCAGCGTCCCATCCCTAAATAATTTGAGGTTCTTGCGAAACTGGCGGTCTTTCCTGGGCTCCATCTCAGGGCCATATCCACGAAAATCGGCTGTCCATTCTTTGTAAAAACTATCCCCCGACTTGATTTGAGCAATCATCCAAAGGAGGGATGGCTCAGTTCTTAGGGATTCGCTCCTCAGGATCTCGTTGGAAAAGAATGGCGTTTTGAGGGCCCCTGCCAGACACCTTCCTTCCTCCAATCTTTTCTACCAGCCGAGCATCAAACGTTTGCCGAGACTATGCGACAGCGTAGGTGCAAAACTGTCGGTATGGACGAAATTAAATACCTGAATGATTTTGGGTCTCCGAGGCCTTTGAGATCCTTGAACGTTGGATTCCCGTCGGCTTTGAGAGTAAAGACCTCTTTGAGTGGCCCTTGAGCTGGGCGAGACACCCTTTGCCGAAGTTTTTGAAGAAGCGTTTGGCGAAAAATCGTGCTCATGATCGACGAAGCGGACACTTTATTTGGGGACCGCACCAAGGCACAAAGAAGCTGGGAGCGCTCACAAACCCATGAAATTCTTCAGGCTCTTGAAAACTTCCGAGGCCTGTCTATAGCGATAACCAACCTCGAGAAAACCTTCGATGAAGCCAGCTTTCGCAGTTTTTTTACAAGGTGGCTTTTCTCCGCTCAAAGCGGCTCAACGAACCGCCCTGGTGCGGGCGTATTTTCAGGATGTCGATGCTCAGAAGCGAACCTCGGCGAGGTTTCCCGTTTGGAGGGGCTCACTTCGGGGGATATCAGTGCGGTCCACAAGAGGCTCATGTATGGCTCCGAGACGACGGCGGCCAAGGTACAGAATTAAGGAAGGATCTGAAGCTCAGGAGCGGTACCAGGCAACCCGTGGGATTTCAAGTCGTCCCAGTCTGTCCTTAATTTTTTTCACTTCCACCCCTAAGCGTTTCTTCGACTTCATTGAAGTAACGGAGGTGGCGGATGCCCCCCTCGATTTTACTTGATCAGTTTTTCCATCAGGCCCGCTTCGGCGACCAAGCCGACCAGGGCAGCAAAGCTCACGGCGGTGGCCGCCAGCGCCCGAAGAAACATCCGGTTTTTTACCTGGGCGATGTCGGAAATCGACACGATCGAAGCGACAAACTGGGCGTAGACTTCTTCGTGGGTTTTAATAGCGGTGACCTCGTCTAAGTAGGCTTTGACCCGGTCGATCGGTTCTTCGGCAAGCCGAACGATGTCGCCGGTGTACAAAAGACCTTTGCTTTTCAAGCCGGTCAGGGGTTTGGTCCGCGGCTTGAGCGTTCCAAAAATAAAGATCCCCGAAAAAATCATCCCGACGACGGCAATCGTGACCAAAATAATCGGGAGCACGCGAAGCTGCCCGGTGCCGAAAATGCTGGCGACCTCACGGCCCAAAAGCACCGCCGTGATCGAAACCCAGGAAAGGATCAACGAGATTTTCAAATCCGCCTGACGGATCTGATTTTGAATCGTTTCATAAACCGAAAGGACAAAACTGATCTTGACGTCGTCGATATCGTGTCTTTGCATACCCTGAAGTTTATCAGAATCAGGGCAGACTGTCCGCAATTTTCGGGGTTTGACTTTTCCCGAGATTGCAGGAATTCTACATTCGGGAGTGACGCATGATCAAAAACCGGGGTGCAGCCGCCCTTTTTCTTTTTACAGCCTTAACTTTTCCCTTGGCAGCGCAAACGCCGAGACTTGACCCACACGTTTTGACGGGGGTGCTTCCCGACGGGATGCGGTACTTTTTTGAATATTACTGAAAGCCCGAACACCGCATCCAGCTCAGTTTGCTCGTCCACGCCGGCAGCGTCCAGGAAACCCCCGAGCAACGTGGTCTTGCCCACCTTTTGGAGCACCTGGAATTTCAAGGCACGGAACACTTTGCGCCCCAGGCGATTGTCAATTTCCTTGAAACGAACGGAATGAAATTCGGTGCCGACCTGAACGCTCAAACAGGTTTTACCAGCACCCAGTTTTTTCTGGACGTCCCCACCGAAAAGCCCGAGATTTTTCAAACGGCGCTACAGATTATCGGCGATTGGGCTGCGGGCCCTAAAATTGTTCCAGCTGTCTTTGAAAATGAAAAGAAAGTCGTTGAAGAAGAGGCTCGCCTGAGAATGGACAACGTCAGGGGC
>JABEVL010000027.1 GCA_013043995.1 Spirochaetales bacterium
CCTCCAGTCCCGAACCCGTCAGGCTCGAAACTCCTATCCAGCCTTGGGGAACGGGCTGGGCCGAGGGGGAGTCGATTTTCGTCCACAACCGGAGCAGTTTCGAGTCTTCCACGGCGAGGTCTTCAAAGACGGGATCGGTGGCGTCCACCAGATAAAAGACGAGATCGGCTCCGGCCAGGAGTTCTCTGGAGCGGCGGATGCCCTCCTGTTCGACGAGGCCGTCCGCCTCCCGCAGCCCTGCGGTATCGTAGAGTCTGGCGGGGATTTCCCCTAGGCTGACCCAGGCTTCGATAAAGTCACGGGTCGTTCCGTGTTCTTCGGAAACGATGGACCTGTCCTCCTTTAAAAAAAGATTGAAAAGAGACGACTTGCCGGCGTTCGTCCGGCCCGCCAAAACCACGCGAAGGCCTTCTTGAAACACCCGCCCCGTCCTGTAGGTGGAGGAAAGGGCCTCAAGGTCACGGATCAATCCTTCGACCTGCCCCTTGGGAACCTCCTGGGTGTCGACCTCGTCTTCGGCGTAGTCCAGCTGGACGTTGAAAACGGCGCTGAGGTCTAAAAGCCTGCGGCGGAGTTCAAGCACCCTGCTTTCGACACTGCCCCCCAGTCGGTGAAGGGCCAAAGACCTGGCTGAATCCGTTTTGGCACTGACGAGTTCCTGAACCGCCTCGGCGCGGGTCAGGTCCAGTTTTCCATTCAGGAAAGCGCGCAAAGTAAACTCCCCGGGACCCGCGGGACGAAAGGCCTTCCGCGTCAGCTCGTCGAGGACACGGCGCAGAACGGCAAGGCTTCCGTGGCACGAGATTTCGAGGGAATCCTGTCCCGTGTAGGAACGCGGGGCTTTCCAGACCGTCACGACGACTTCGTCGAGAGGCTCGCCCGAAGCGGTTTGCACGTGCCCGTGGTGAACGGTCCCGCCGGTGCTTGCCGTAAGTACCTCGGGGCGCGAAAAAAAAGGGCCAAACGCCGGGATGCAGCCTTTTCCCGTCAGCCGAACCACGGCCAAGGCTGAACTGGCCCAGGGTGTCGCCAGGGCGCAAATGCAGTCTTCGGTGTCGTAGATCAGTTCTTTCATGAAAGGTTCCTCGCTCGTTGCTTCAATATCACATTTTTAGGGTTTCAACACGCCCTGGGGTTCTTTCTCTTTCGTCAGGATTCGGACTATATTTCTGGGATGAACCCCGAAATTCTCAAACTTACTCCGGCAATCTTTTGGAAACACTTTGCACGGATTTCAGAAATCCCCCGCTGTTCAAAAAATGAGGCGGCGATCCTGGCTTTTTTAAAGGAACAGTTCCAGGCCTGGGGCCTGGAATGGAGGCAGGATGCAGCAGGAAACCTCTGCGCCCGCAAACCGCCCACGGCAGGCTTTGAGGCCTCGCCCGCCGTCGTCTTGCAGGGTCACGTCGATATGGTCTGCGAACAAGACACGGGACGGGGCCACGATTTTTCCTGCGAACCGTTGACACTGATCCGAGACGGCAGTTGGGTCAGGGCCGACCGTACGACCCTGGGAGCCGACAACGGGGTCGCCGTGGCCTACATGCTGGCCCTCCTTGAAGACAAGTCTTGCCGCCACGGCCCGCTGGAGTGTCTTTTTACAGTGGACGAGGAAACAGGCCTCAGCGGAGCCCTGGGGCTGGACCCCAGCCTGGTCACAGGCAGGATTTTGATCAACCTCGACAGCGACCTCCCCGGCGAATTCATCACGGGTTGCGCCGGCGGGAGCACGACCAGCGCCGAGTGGAACGCTCAGACCGACGCCGTCCTTGAACCCGGCTGGAAACTCTTCAAGGTTTTCTTTCACGGCTGGAGGGGCGGCCACTCGGGCGTTCTCATTCACGAACCGCGCGGCAATCCTCTGGTGAGCGCAGGGGCTTTTTTACGCGAAATGGTGAACTCAGCTGCCTCCTGGAGGCTTTTTGCTCTGAAGGGCGGCGACAAGCACAACGCGATCCCGCGAGAAGCTGTCCTGGGGATCGCCCTCGCCCCAAAAGACGGCGAACAGCTGCGTTCCGCCTCCAAAAAAATCCTCCAAATCCTTGAAAGAGAATTGGGCGAACACGCTCAGAACGTTCAAATCGAGGTTCTGCCCTGGGAGGGTCCCGTCCCGACCCGCTGGCTGACCCCCTCGTCCAGCATCCAAGCGGCCAGCCTCCTGTCGGCCCTGCCCCACGGCGTTCACGCTCTGAGTCAGCAATGGCCCGGACTTGTCGAAACCTCGAACAACCTGGCTGTCGTAAAACTCAAGGACGAGGTCCTTCACCTTGTGACAAGCCAGCGATCGAGCGTCGCCAGCCAGGGCGCCGAACTGAGCCGCAAGATCCGCACGATCCTCGAAAAGGCCGGTGCGTCGGTCAAGCAGGCCGACGGCTACCCGGCCTGGACTCCGGCCAAGTTCAGCCGCCTCAGGGACCTCTGCGCCGAACTTTGGCCCCAGGTTGCCGGGACGCCGGCCAGTGTAACCGTCATCCACGCCGGCCTGGAATGCGGCATTTTAGGCGACAAACTCCCCGGCATGGACATGATTTCCTTCGGTCCCCTGATCGAAGAAGCCCACACTCCGCACGAACGTTTGGGCATCGACTCGGTGGGACTGGTCTGGAAGTTCCTCACAAAACTTCTGGAGGCCCTGAAGTGAGCTACACGGGAAAACACGTCGGCTTTATCGGCGGCGGCCAGCTGGCCCGCATGGCGATCTACCGTACCAAAAAACTCGGCCTGAGGTTTTCGGCCCTGGACCCCGACCCTTTTTGCGGTGTGGCGGGTCTTGTCGACCGTCTGATCGTCGGGAGCCTTCACGATCCCGCCAAGTTGCGGGAACTTGCCCGGGGAGTCGACGTGATGACCTACGACATCGAACACGTCGGAGTCGACGCCCTGATCGAGCTAGAAGCCGAAGGTTTCGAGATTCACCCCTCGCCCCGGCTTTTGGCCGCCGTTCAGGACAAACTCATCCAGAAAAATCTGTTCCAGGAG
>JABEVL010000275.1 GCA_013043995.1 Spirochaetales bacterium
ATCCCTTTAGATCCTGTCATCTAAAGGTCGTAGGAAACCGCAGTGCCTGTTCCCCCGTCCAGGGTCGACCGCCTCAGGTCCAGGGTGCTCGTGTCCGTAGAAACCGCGAAGGTGCTTCCGCCGTTCCCCCCCGAAATTTCTGAATCTTCGATCCGCACCAACGGGGAATGGAACGTCCGCAGACCGTAGCTGTACGATCCGCCGCCGCCCGAAAGGTGGCAATTTCTGACGACGATCGAGGCTCCCGCCTGGGTCGTTACGGCGGCTCCGAACGAATCGTCGCTCCCCGTCAGGTTCAAGTTCTGCAAAACAAGCAAGGTTCCAGTGCCGCTGGCCTTGACGACAGACGAGGGGTCTTTCAACGAAGTCCCTCCGCGCTCAGGGGCGGTGATCGAAGTCACTCCCGTTTGATTTTGCCAGCCCATCCAACCGCCCGACAGAGTCAAACTCTGCGTTAGAGCGGCACTTTCGGTGTAGTTTCCGGCCATCAGGCAGACTTCCTTCGCCCCCGTCTGGAGCGCCTTGGCGATGGCGTTGCTCAAGCCGCCGATCGGCGCGTTCCAGCTTCCATCCCCCGTACCGTTGGGAGAAGCTACGATCTGGTTGACAGTGTAAAAGGCCTGGGCCGTTCCCGCAGGCCCCCCAGGCAAAGCGGCCCAGACCTGAACCTTGGCGCTTTTTTTCAACTCAAAGGGACCCATGTAGAGTTCGCCTTGTCCTGCGCCCGGGGCCGTCCCGTCGAGGGTGTAGCGGATTTCTGCTCCAGGCTGATCGCAGGCAACGCTCACTTCCAGGGTTGCCCCTAAGAGGGCTCCCGAGGTCGACAGGGACACAACGGGTGCCTGAAGGATCTTGGGAGCGTTCGTTGCGGCCGCCGGGGAGCTTTGCCCCGTCCCCCGAGGTGCCGGTGAGGAGTTTTGCCCAGCCGTGACGGCCGAGCTTGAAGAATTGGACACCTTTAAAGGAGCCGAAGGGCTCGGTGATGCAGTATTTCCCCCACCCATTGTCTGGGGAGCTACGGCCGGAGCAGGTAACGGGGTTCCAGAACGGGGTGCCGAACACGAGCTTGCTTGCAGAATTACCAACGCTACAAAAAGCAAGCCGAAGGGACGTAAAGTCATTTTTGACTCCTTGAAAAGGCCAAATTCGTCACAACTATAGGCGAGAAGGACGCGAAAAACAAGTTCGCCGCAGGTTTGTTGAGTCTTGAAGTCAGGTACGCCTGCGTGGTAGGATCGTCCACCATGTTACGCCCCCATACTTTTTATATCGAAAACCTTGGCTGTTTCAAAAATCAGGTCGACGCCGAGTACCTTATCTCGGCCCTGACGGGCAAGGGCTGGACGGCGCTCGACGATGCCAGCGAAGCCCAGCTGATCTTGGTCAACACGTGCACCTTCATCGAGTCGGCCAAGACCGAGTCGATCGATGCGTTTTTTCAGCTACGCAAGTCGCGTCCCGACGCCCGCATCGTTTTGACGGGCTGCATGGCCGAACGCTACGGTAAGGAACTCTTGGAAATGATTCCCGAGGCCGACGCCATCTTCGGCAACCGCGACCCTCAAAAAATCGTCGACATCGTTGACGGTGTCGCCGCCGGGAACAAAACGGCTTATTTTCCCCCCAACATGAAGAAAGCCCCCCGGCGTCAAAAATTTCTTTCTCTGAAAAACAGCGTTTACGTCAAAATTTCAGAAGGCTGTTCCAACGCCTGCACCTTTTGCGCCATCCCGAAATTTCGAGGCACGCTGTCCTCACGCACCTTGGACGATGTGACCGACGAAATCAACGGGCTTTTAGATTCTGGCGTCAAAGAAATCAACCTGATCGCCCAGGACCTGGCGAGCTTTGGGCTCGACCGAGGCCAGGAGGATTTTCAGAAGCTGCTCGACCGCGTCTTGTCCCGTAAGGGAGATTTCTGGCTTCGCCTCCTCTACCTCTACCCTGACCGCTTTCCCGAGTTTATCATCGGTTACGCCAAAAACGATTCCCGTCTTTTGCCCTACTTTGACCTGCCTTTTCAG
Source organism: Spirochaetales bacterium (assembly GCA_013043995.1). GTDB lineage: Bacteria > Spirochaetota > Spirochaetia > JABEVK01 > JABEVK01 > JABEVK01. The sequence goes on from JABEVL010000275.1 coordinate 2,025, forward strand.
CACGCTTCTCACCGACTGCTCAAACTGATGGGGCGTAAGGGAAGCGACACCGAGTACCTGGATTTGATTTCACGCATCCGATCGGAACTTCCCGACGCAGTGGTCCGTTCGACGTTTATCGTAGGTTTTCCTGGGGAACAAAACCAGGACTTTGACACGCTCCTGCGCTTTCAGGAAGAAGCCAAACTCGACTGGGTCGGAGTGTTTGAATATTCGAGGGAAGAAGGCACCCCCGCCTTCCGCATGCAGTCTGAGGACGCCTTTGAGCTTTTTAGACCTACGGCGGCGCTCCGCAAGCAAACCCTCGAAGACCGCCAGAACGAGATCACGGCCAAAAATCTGGAGCGGTGGGTCGGACGCGAACTGGAAGTGCTGATCGAAGAACCTATCAAGGGCTCGGCGATGGCCTTGGGGCGTTCTTTTATGCAGGCTCAAGAAGTCGACGGTCTGGTGATCGTCCAGGGCGAGGGCCTGGCCAGCGGCGACGTGGTTCGGGTGCAAGTGACCCGCCGAAACGGAGTCGATCTTGAGGGACGCGTTTTGGTTCCGGCAAGCCTGAGTCGCTAGAAGCTCACGATGAAAAAAACGACACACCGCTCCTCCCTTCTTCCTTTGTGCCTTTGTGAACTTTGCGCGAAAATCTAATGTGAAAAATTCCGCACGGAGGCACGAAGCTCACGATGAAAAAAACGAAACACTGCTCCTCCCTTCTTCCTTTGTGCCCTTGTGAACTTTGCGCGAAAATCTAATGTAAAAAATTCCGCACGGAGGCACGAAGCTCACGATGAAAAAAACGACACACCGCTCCTCCCTTCTTCCTTTGTGCCCTTGTGAACTTTGTGCGAAAACCTAATGTAAAAAATTCCGCACGGAGGCACGAAGCTCACGATGAAAAAAACGAAACTCCGCTCCTCCCTCCTTCCTTTGTGCCCTTGTGAACTTTGCGTGAAATTCGGCTTTCGTCTTCATTCCAATTCTCCGTTGAGAAGCCGAGTTATCCCTGTTCTCATTAACTCCTCCCCGAAGTTAACCAGCAAGCCGAGTTTTAGCCCTGAAAGCTTCAGGTAAGTAATCACCTGCTTCTTATGGACGGGATTTGTTTTTTCAAGAGATTTAAGTTCTATGATAAGTTTTTTTTCGACAATAATGTCGGCTCGAAATGCGGCATCAAGAACTTTACCATCCCATATTACAGGAATCGAGACTTGGCGTTGGTATGCTATACCCATTTTATCCAATTCGAAGCTGAGGACAGTCTCGTACACAGATTCAAATAGTCCAGGACCTAGGCCACTGTGAATCTTGATACATAAATCAACGACAATCTTCGAGAGTTCATTTTCCGTCATTTTTAGTATCTTCGTGCTTTCGTGAACTTCGTGTGAAGGCTTCTCTTCTAATCTGGACTGCAATATCTGCAAGTTTCATTGATTGGCGTCCTTGTTCAACAGGTTTTCTATTTTAGCTAAATCCATGAAGGCGTTTATACCTGAAAACAGGCAGACTTCAGAATTGCGGATTTGCTCAATGGTGAGGATCTTGGGCTTTTCACTGTCAAGGTTCTTCATGGGACGCTCCCTTTGTAAGGATAATCGGCTACCCAAGGTTCACCCAATCACCAATGAATTTTCACGAAGGGGATTTTGTTGCCCTGCGCCGGGTGAATGATCAAAAGATCGTAGGTCATTGAAAACTTGAAGCCAACGATAACCCCGAGCAAAGCAGAAGAGCAGTCCAAGGCTTGATCTCGTTTTCTTGACGAAAACCGATCCGAAATTCGCTTTCATACTGATGGCCTTCGTCTTGGAAAAGTGAAAAACATCCTTGTGGTCCCCAAAGAAAGTGTCATCATCAATTGCAAGCATCAGGCCGTTCCTCTGCAACTTAGCAGTTTGAATTCCGTTGGATCGGCAATTCACGTAAGCGCGAAATTTTCAGTCCACAGGGAAGGAACGCATCAAAGGCTTTTCCCATGGACATGTAACGACAAAGTAGATTCGAGTCGTTTTCGGGCTTTTGCAGGAGGTCCAGGAATTCGCATCTCCCGACAATTGAAGCAGACTGAACCCCAAAACCACCTCGATGGTAGGCTTGGGATTCAGTCGACCAAATGGTTACCTTACGTCGCTGATTCCGAATTCCTTCCAACCAGATTGGAGTATTTCAAGTTTGATCACCTTTTTGGCTTCAGAAACCTTACCTTTAAGCTGACCCACAGCGGCCTCGACCTCGGCGGTCTTTTCTTTCAGCCGGGACTTGAGGGCTTCCTGTTCGGCGTTCAGAGCGCCAATACCCTTGGTCAAGTCGTCGATGGACGACACAAAGGCTTCGTCCAGCCCTCGACGCTTGAGCTTATCGAGGTTGGTCCTCAGTCCTGCGGCCAACAGACTGGAACCGGAGAGGGTCTCTCCCAGCGATTGATTTCCCATATTTTCCTCCTTCATGGGATGTTTCCTAACCATCGCACGATGTCGTTAGGCAAAAACAATCCGATATTGAAAGAATATTACCGAAAAACTATAGATCCTGCTGGCCCAGTCCTGGAATGATCAAGCCCCAAAGCTCGGCCGCTTCGACCAAGTTTTAGTCCAGATCAATTCAAGAAAGAATGCTGTAATTCTTCGGGTTGTCCTTCAGGATATAATACAGATACTTCTCATTTCTCGCTTCGTACTGACCTTTCGTCAGTGAAAGCTCAAGAAGCCGACAACTTATCTTTCGGGGAGGGGAATTGTCCAGCAGAAGCGTAGTTCAGATGCAAATGACCCGCCGAAACGGCGTCGACCATGAAGGCCGCGTTTTGGTTCCGGCGGGTCTGAGTTCTTAACCCCCAAACGCTTTGGGTTGTGAGCCTTTTATATTCAACGCGCGGTTTAACCCCGAGATCACAGCCTTGATTGAAGCAGTGATGATATTGCGGTCAATCCCGATACCAAAGACGGTCGTCGTGTCGTCAAGCCGGACTTCGATGTAGCTGACAGCCTTTGCCGTTGCTCCTTCCCCCATGGCATGCTCGTGAAAATCCATGACACGAAGATTTTCGGGCAGGGAAGAAATCAAAGCCTCGATGGGACCTTCGCCGTGACCATGGAAACACTGGGGAACGCCCGAGACGTTCACCTCGAGGGTCAGGTGCACGTGGTCGGGCTCGACAGGGTCGTCGGACAGGTGGTGCGTCTTGTAACCGTAAGGCTTGTCGAGCGTCAGGTACTCGGACTCAAAGATTTTCCAGATCTGCTCGGCGCTGACCTCTTTGCCCGTCGTGTCCGAATACTTCTGCACCACCTGACTGAATTCGATCTGCAGGCGGCGGGGCAAAACAAGGTCGTAGTCCTTTTCGATCAGGTAGCTGATCCCCCCCTTGCCTGATTGGCTGTTGACCCGAATCACGGCGTCGTAAGAACGCCCCAAGTCTTTGGGGTCAACCGGCAGGTAGGGAACGTTCCACAAGGGCTGCCCCTCCTGATGGGCAAAGCCTTTTTTAATGGCGTCCTGGTGCGAGCCTGAAAACGCCGTAAACACCAGATCGCCTGCGTAGGGGTGACGGGGATGAACGGGCATCTGGGTGCTGTCTTCGTAGATCCGGCGCACTTCATCAATGTCGTTGAAACGCAAACCGGGGTCGACGCCTTGAGTGTAGAGGTTCAACGCCAGCGTGATAATGTCCACGTTCCCCGTGCGTTCGCCGTTGCCGAACAGGCAACCCTCGACTCTGTCCCCACCGGCCATGAGTCCCAACTCGGTTGCGGCCACAGCGCAACCCCGATCGTTGTGCGTGTGCAGGCTCAGCTGGACACCGTCCCGATAAGGCAGGCGGCGGTCCATCCACTCAATCTGGTCGGCGTAGATGTTGGGCGTCGAGTGTTCGATCGTCGCCGGCAGGTTCAGGATCACCTTCTTTTGAGGCGTCGGTTTCCAGACGTTGAGGACAGCGCTCGAAATCTCAAGGGCAAATTCCAGTTCGGTCGAACTAAAGGTCTCGGGGGAGTACTCAAACCGCCACTCGGTTTCTGGTCGCTGGGCAGCCAGGTCAAGGATCTGCTGGGCGGCCTTGACAGCCAGGTTCACCGAGCCGGCCTTGTCCGTTTTGAAAACCACGTTCCTGAACAAGGGCGACGTGGCATTATAGAAGTGGACGATCACTTTTTTGGCACCCTGAACCGCCTCAAAGGTCCTGGGAATCAGGTCTTCACGGGCTTGAACGAGCACCTGAATCCACACGTCGTCGGGGATGAGTTTTTCTTCGATCAGGTCGCGTACAAACTGAAAATCCGTCTGCGAAGCCGAAGGAAAAGCCACCTCGATTTCTTTGAAACCGATGTCGACAAGAGCCTTGAACAGGGCTTTCTTTTTGGAAGGACCCATAGGTTCGATCAGGGCTTGGTTTCCATCGCGCAAGTCGGAACTGCACCAGACCGGAGCCTTGGTGAGCACCTTGTCCGGCCAGGTTCTGTCTTTTAAACCAATAACGGGAAAAGGCTGGTACTTTGTTCTGGGTTGATCAATCATCATCTTCCTCCGAAAAATTTTATTCAAAACAGGGAGCGTTGATCGCGGGCCTCATGCCCGCACGCTAAGAGAGAGCAAAAAAATGGAACGGCTCAGATGACGAACCTTGCTGGGCATCACGGACCTCCTAGTAAAAAAAAAGCCATCCTTCCAGAGGAAGAATGGCCTGAATCAACGGCGTTCCCCCTCAAGTCAATGAGAAAGAAGAAGGAGGCTGTTGAAGGTATGGGCGTTGCTGGCGTAAAAGAACATGGAACCAAGTTACCGTCTGCCCTTCGATCTGTCAAGTTGCTTGTCCAGAAAAGGTTTTAACTGTAAGTTCAATCATGCTCCGCGACAATCCCTTCGATCTCGTCATCCTGGACTTTGACGGCACTCTTGCCGACCCCTCGGGGAGGGTCCACCCCGCCACCAAGCAAGTTTTTTCCGAACTGCGCCAACGCGGCGTCCGGGTCGTGATCGCGACAGGGCGTAACTGGGACTCGCTGAAACACAGACTGCCCGAACTCGAGATCGATGACGAGGCGATCTGCCTGAACGGAGCCGCCGTGTACGACATTTCCCCTGTTCGTCTTCGTTCGGCGACGACCATGCCCCCCGAGCTTTGGCGGCTGTGCCTTAAAACAGCCCGCGAAAGCGGACACCCCTGGATCGTTTACACGCTCGACGGTGTCTATGCTCCCGAGTCCAGTGCCCTGGCCGACCGCCTGGAAGATTTCAGCCGCAACAAGGTTCCCCTGACGACCTCCCCCGAAACGCTTTTGAACCCTGTCAAAATTCTTTTGGAGCCCGGTACCTCGGATGCTCAGACCGCGGCTGAAATAACTGAAAGCCTCCAAGGACGCGGGCTTTATTCGACGGTGACCGGCTTCGGCTTTGTCGAAATTCTGCAGGAAGGCGTCCATAAGGGCCAGGCCGCCTCCCGCCTTGCCCAGGAGCTCGGTGTTTCCCGATCCCGGGTTCTGGCCATCGGCGACAACGGCAACGATCTGGAACTTTTGTCCTGGGCAGGAGAAGGCGTTGCCATGGGAAACGCGTCGCCCAGGGTCCTCTCCCAGATCCCTCTGAAAACAGGCCGGGTTGAACAAGCCGGGGCTTTACACTACCTGATCCAGAGGTTTGGTCTTTCTGTGGCCCTGCCAGTCCTGCCTCAGGAGTTTCAATCTTGACAATTCTGTCAGTTGACCGTGATACTCAAAGTCGGAGTGTGTAAATGCCTGCCAAGATTCTGATCGTCGAAGACGATAAAAACCTCAACATGATGCTCAAGCTTATTTTAAAAAATAAGTCTTTCGACTGGGACTTGCAGAGCGCTCACAGCGGCCAAGAAGCCCTGGATTCGCTTGAAAAATTCGTTCCGGACCTGATCATCCTCGACATCATGATGCCAGGGATGGACGGGCTTGAATTTCTTTCGCGGCTGCGCGGCAACAAAAAGTACGCTTCCATCAAGGTTGCGGCTCTTTCGGCCCTCAACGATGCCCAAACGATCAGCCGGGCTCAGGCGGGCGGCGTCGATGAGTACTGGACCAAGCCGATCATGCCCGACACCCTGACGTCCAACATCAAACGCGTGTTGGGGCTCTAAGCGCACCTCGTTCGTGAAGTCCTCTGCCAGGTTTTTCAAAGCCTGCCTCGTTGTTCTTCTTTTTTCAGGGGGGGGAATCGCCGTCTGGGCCAGGGGTCTTGACTGGATTCCGGGTCTGGACGAGGGATTAAGGTTAGCCGACGCTACAAAACGCCCCCTGCTGGCACAGTGGATTCCGAGTTCGGCGGAGCTTTCCCAAAGGGCAAAACTCACCAACCTCTGGGACGCCTACCCGCTCTGGACGCAGGCTGTCGAAAAGCTGGTCGTCCCGGTGCGTCTGCTCCGCAAGGCCGAAGCCCGAGCCTTGGGCTTGGACACCAGCCAAGCCGGTCTGGCCTTGACCGACCTTTCAGGCGCCGTGAAGGATTTTCAGGCTGACGTGCCAGTTTTAGACCTGTCCCGGGCCATCCTTTTGGCTTCAGAACACCCCCTGGCGCCTCCCTACACCGTCAAAATCTGCCGTTTGGATTCTCCCGACGAGGTTTGGAAAAGGATCGGCAACGGTCCCAAATGGGAACTGACTCCTGCGCAAGGTCCCAAAAGTCTTTGGGTCGAAGACGGCCCTGCGGGCCCCCTCCTACTGATTCACAACACCGTCACGCACCAGAAGGCTGCGCTTCCCCTGAGGGGAGGCTGGAGCTGGCACTGCAATGCCCGGGGATCTTGGTCGGCCTGGGAGCAGCTAGGCCATGGCCAGACGGAGCCAAAACGGCTACACTGAGGTTATGGATCCTCATCAACTACCGGTCTACCGCGAAAAAGACCGCATTCTGGCCGCCCTGGCCGAACACCCTGTCGTCGTCGTCGAAAGCCCCACGGGCTCGGGAAAAACGACCCAGCTCCCTTTGATTCTTCACGAGGCCGGTTACACGCGGCAGGGCATCGTCGGCGTAACCCAACCCCGCCGCATCGCCGCCGTGGGCGTGAGCGAGTACATCGCCCGCCAGCTCGACGTCCCCATTCCCGGCCTTGTCGGCTACAAGATGCGCTTTGAAGACAAGACCACCTTTGAAACCCGTCTCAAGGTCATGACCGACGGAACTCTCCTTCAAGAGATCAAAACCGACCCTCTTCTGACCTCGTACTCGGTTATTTTGGTCGACGAAGCCCACGAAAGGTCGCTCAACATCGACTTTATTCTGGGACTGCTGAAAAACGTGCTCAAGGTCAGGCCCGAATTCCGTGTCATCGTGTCGTCGGCGACGATCAACGCCGAGATTTTTTCAACTTACTTTGACGGTGCCCCCGTTTTGCGCATCGAGACGCAGACTTTCCCCGTCGAACTTTTCTGGTCTCCACCCGAGCTCGGCAGCAGTGAAGACGCCCTTTCGATGAAAATCGTCGATCTTGTCGCCGAGGCCGTGGGCTCGGGACGGCCGGGGGACATCCTGGTTTTTCTTCCCGGTGAAAAATTGATCAAAGACACCGCGGCGTCCCTCGTCACCGCGGGGCTTTCAAGGCGTTTGTGGATCCTTCCGCTGTACGGCAAACTTTCCAACGAGGAGCAGGAACGTGTTTTTCTTCCTTCTCCCCCCGGAAAAATCAAGGTAATCCTGGCGACCAACATCGCGGAAACCTCGATCACCATCGACGGCATCACCACCGTCATCGACACGGGTTTGGGCAAAATCAACTACTACAATCCCAAGACCTTCACGGCCGCCCTCATCGAAAGTCCCGTTTCCAAGGCCAGCTGTCAGCAGCGGCGGGGACGCGCCGGACGCACAGGACCCGGTACCTGCTACAGGCTCTACTCCAAGGAAGACTTCGAGCAGCGCCCACTCTACACTCTGGAAGAGATCTACCGCACGGACCTTTCAGAGGTTGTTTTACGGATGGCCGAAATCGGGATCCGCGATTTTGAAAGCTTTGACTTCCTGTCCCCCCCCCCTCCCCAGGGAATCCTCGGTGCCATCGAGGCCCTCAACCTGCTTGAGGCTCTCAACCCCGACAGGAGTCTTTCCAACATCGGCAAGATGATGGCTCAGTTTCCCCTTTTACCCCGGCACAGCCGAATGATCGTCGAAGCCGTCTACCACTACCCCGAGGTGCTGCGCGAGGTGACCATCGCAGCGACTTTCCTGTCGACCGATTCGCC
>JABEVL010000276.1 GCA_013043995.1 Spirochaetales bacterium
ATGTACGGCAACACTGAAAAAGCCCTGGCACCGCTTTTGCAAGGGCTCAAGGAGGGCGGCGTCCGGGTTCACGTGCACCAAGTTCCCCAAACCCCCGTCGGGGACATTCTGGCTTCGGTGTGGACATCGTCGGGGGTGGTGCTGGGAATGCCCAGCTACGAGTTCAAGATGTTTCCGCCGATGTTTTCAGTCCTGGACGAGGTCCTTAAAAAAAAGGTTCAGAACCGCCTTGCTTTTCGCTTTGGAAGTTTCGGCTGGTGCGGAGGAGCCCAAAACGAACTTGACGACCTTCTGGCCAAGCACAAGCCGGGTTGGCAGTTTCTGGACCCGATCGAGTTTCAAGGCTCGCCCCAGGAGGCTGATCTGGCGAACTTGCGGGTGCAGGGCCGGACGCTGGCCCAAGCCGTCAAACAGAGCACGGCTTCGGGAACCTGGACCCAGCTTTTGCAGCTCCAGCGGCCGCTGGACGGCACCTGCGAAGACCTCGACTAGAGCCTGAATTCAGGGGACTCCTGAGGGTTCAGGTCGGGCTGTCGGGACCGTTTTTGAATCGATGGTAGAAAAAGGCCGCCTTGTCAAAAAGGGAAACCAGCATCAGGGCCCCGGTGAAGTACTCGATGGAGCGGAGGAACAGGGAACCCGCAAGGCCGTGCCAGCGCAGAAAAACCAGGATCTCAAGAGCATAAAGGACCATCAGACCAAAAAGGCTGGCCTTGCCGAGCCAAGTGGTCTCTAAAAGAGGCTTTTTGGCCCGGGCCAGCAAGACGGCGCTCCCCGAGATCTGAAAAATCAGGCGCACCAGAATCAACGTCAAAAGCCAGAGCGGAAGGACTCCCGAAAATCCCAGGATCAGCGTCAGGGCGAAAAGGATCATGTAATCGCTGGAGGAATCAATGAGCTGGCCCAGCCGTGTTCCCATGTGGAAGGTGCGGGCCAAAAAGCCGTCCGCCAGGTCTGTCAAAAAGGCCAAGCTGACAAAGATGACCAGGGGCCAGGCCAAGTCGGGGCGGTTGCGCGCCATAAGAAAAATCACCGTCATCGAAGGCAGGGACGACAGGCGTATCAGGGTGAGGACGTTCGGAAGCCCAATTTTTTGGAGTGGCCGGCCGTCGAGCTCGGTGAAGAGGGACCTGAAACGGAAGAGGACGATCCATATCCCCAGCTGCCAGACGCAAACCAAGGAAAAAAACAAGATGTTGCCGAACGACGAAAAGTGATAAAGCCAACTCAGCAAAGCAAAAAGAGCGGTCTGAAAAAGACCGAAGGCGAACCAGGTCGTGGCCAGTCTGCGTTCAAACCCAGAAAGAGACATAGCACCACCATAACGCTAGGCCGTTGTGTTGACAAGTAGCCCGCTCAACATTAGGCTTGGCACCATGAATTGGGCTAATAGGATCACCCTCTTTCGTGTCTTTCTCGCGCCCGTTTTTCTTGTACTTTTTATGGCGACCCAGGCCTGGCCTTCAGTAGGACTGCTGGTGGCCATGGTGGGGGTCTTTGCTGTTTCAGAGCTCTCTGACGTGCTGGACGGTTTTGTTGCCCGGAAGTTTGAACAAACTTCGGACCTTGGCAAACTTCTAGATCCCTTTTCTGACGTGGTCGCCAGGCTTACGGTTTTTCTTTGCCTCCTGCTGGTGGGAATCACGCCCCTTTGGGTTTTCGCCGTCGTCCTTTACAGGGAACTCAGCATGACTTTTTTGCGCTTACTGATGCTCAAGGGCGGTAAGGTCCAAGCAGCCTCGGTTTGGGGCAAGTTCAAGGCCTGGATGTACTTCCTGGCGTCTGTATCCGGGCTGGGGCAGTACGTGGCAAAAAGCCTGGGCTTGAGCGGCGCCGGACTTGAAACTTGGAACTGGATCAGTCAGGTGTGCTTCGCTCTGGCAGCCCTGTTGTCTGTCGCCTCGTTCATCCCCTACTGGCGCGCGTACAGGAGATTGGCCTCGTGACGGCGGCCTGGCGGGAAGGCGAAGATCTCAACCTCGATGCGATCGCTGCCCGTTTGGCGTCTCTTGAAGAGACGCTGATTTACAAGCTCTTGGACCGTGCCCAGTTTGCCCTCAACCGTGGCGCCTACGAACCGGGTAAGAGTCAGTTCCTTCCGCCAGAAAATGCGAGTCTTTTTGAGTTGCGCCTTCTGCATCAGGAAAAGACTGACGTTATTTTCGGCCGTTACCTGATTCCAGAAGAACGGCCTTTTCATACGGGACTTCCTGACGCTCGGCGGAGGGCTCCCTGGAACGATCGTCATCTTCGGATTGCTGACTTTGACACGGTAAACGTTTCAGGTCTCATCCTGGAAGCCTACAAGAGCTTTCTTCCCGAACTTTGCTCCGCGGGCGACGATGGTCACTGGGGGTCTTCGGTCGAACACGACGTGATTTGTCTGCAAGCCCTGGCCCGCCGGGTGCATTTCGGCGGACTCTACGTGGCTGAAAGCAAGTACAGGGAAAACCGCGACCTTTACAGTGAACTGGTGCGCCGACGCGATGAAGCCGGCTTGGAAAAATCATTGACGCGGCCTGAAGTCGAAACACGAGTCCTAGAAAGGGTACGCCGTAAAGTCGAGGCGATCCAGTCGATCAGCGACCCGGCTCTGCGAATTCTTGTTGGTCCGGATCGCATCGTCGGCTTTTTTCAGTCAGTGATCATACCCTTGACCAAAGAGAGCGAAGTCCGCTACCTCCTGCAACGTCGTACGGGTTAGTCAGGGAGTTTTTCAGCTGGATCCTCGGATTCGTTGCTGCGGGGCTTGGACCGTGAGGCCTGAGTCCTGGCCAGGGCTTCGAGCAGGGCTTTCTTTTTTTCATCGTTCACCATAAGGGGTTGTTCGGGTTCCGGCGCGGAAGCGGGCCTTTTTTTCAACGGACGGCTCAGGGTCTTGTTAAGAACCTCGAGCTCGGTCAGGGTGCGGCGTTGTAAATCCACAAGGATCTTCAGCCTGTCGTTGGTTTCAGAAACTCCTGTCAGCCAGTTGATAAACGGTTTGAGCAAAACTAGAAAAATCAAAAGTAGAAAAAGAGCGGCCGCCAGAAAAAGCCCGTAGTGCATCAGCCAAGAGGAAATGTCGGCAGGCAGGATCAGGGTGGTGTCCATAGTACCTCACAGAGGGGGGGATTGGGGCTGAAGCGTCGCCAGGTAAGTAATCCAGTCGTCGAACCCCAGAGGTGTGCCCGTCCAATCGGATTGTTCGTGAAAAAGCCAGGGCTCGATTTCGGGCAGCAGCGGGAGGGGGCCAGGAGCGTGGGTCTGCAGCTCGACACCGCCTAAACGCCGGTTGTCTGTCCACTCAAAGCGGAAGTGATCGTTTCCCCCAGGACCGCTGAAATCCAGCATGGTGATATCAGAGGTCATGAGTGTTTCGTCCAGGCGGGAGAAATCCAGAAAATACAAGCCCCGTTCAGGGTCCCATTCCGCAAACCCGAGCTCGATTTCGCCCAGGGCTGTGTAGATTTCCTGGTATGAAAGTTGGATGGAAGACCTCCAAATTCCTTCAAGGCGTTGAAACGTGTCCAAAACAAGGGTGAGGGTGCGGGCCGTCAGCGTCATGTCCCCATTCTAACGCATTTAGCGTTCAAGGAAAGGGCTTTTCGACTCCCGATCTTTTTGATAAGGTAAGCTCATGAATCAGCACCTTCGTCGCGTCTGGGCCTGTTTACCTCTTTTGATGGTGTCGTGTGCGCCCCTTCCTCACCCTGTGTCCGCCCGGTCCGAAACCCTGCCGGATCTAGTCACTCCGGCCCCCGTGATGGACCAGCAGGTCAGGGTGTCCCGTGAAGGGATCCTTGAGGAACTCGGCCCCGGCGGCTGGGCCCCTCTGAGCGGTAAAAATCTTCCCGAACGCCGTCTGGGTGCCGATCAGCCCCTGATCCCCCGTCCCTTGAATTCTTTTCTTGAGGTCAGTCCCAAGCTTTGGACGATCACCACGCCGTTTGAAGGTCTTTACAGCACCGATCAGGGCGCGAGCTGGATTCCTTTGATTCAACGTTCGCAGTTGGGAACCTACGCCTACCTGACCACTCTGGCCGCCAGTCCCGTGGACCCGAACCTGTGGCTGGTGGGCACGTCCTTTCACGGGATTTTCGAGTCCAGCGACTCGGGAAAAACCTGGGAGAGACTGCCGGATATTTTCACGACCTACGATTACGGCGACGGCTACCACGAAATGATCAATGCCCTGGTATTTTCTCAGCGTTGGCCCAAGATGTTTTACGCCTCGATCGGCAAGGAAGGCGACAGGATCTACCGCTACAACCTGGCAACGGGCGTGGCGGACACCCTGGATTTTCCGGGGGGAAGCTACCTTCACCCGGCAGACGCCCTGGCCGTTCACCAGGAGGGCGACCAGGAGATCCTCGAAGCGCGGACCGACACGGCTTGGTGGCGTTGGGCGAGCGTGACGCACACCTGGCTCAAACTCAAGGACCGAACGGACTTTCCCGTCTGGAGCCCTGCCAAACGCCACCGTCTGGAAGTCTCGAAGGACCGTTATGGCTTTTACGTCAACGCCACCCAGGCGGCTAATCCCAGACTGCTGGACGAGCACCTGGATTTTATGGCCAAGAAGGGGCTGAACGCCGTCGTTATCGACATGAAAACCGACCTGGGCGAGCTGGTCTACGATTCCCACGTGCCCCTGGCAAGGGCCTGCGGCGCCGTTCATCCCGATCTTAACGTCCCGGCCCTTGTGAAAAAACTGCACGCCCGGGGATTTTACCTGATCGGGCGCGTCGTTGTTTTCAAGGACAAGAAGCTCTTTGCCTACGACCACAACAAGTACGCGGTCTGGAACAAAATCACCAATCGTCCCTGGGTCAACCACGAGATCATCACCGAAGCCGACGGAACAAAGCGCGAAGTCCCCAAGGAATTCTGGGTGGACACCTATTCGCAGGACGTCTGGAACTACAACGTCGCCATCGCCAAGGAACTCCAGGACATGGGCGTCGACGAGATTCAGTTCGACTACATCAGGTTCCCTTCCGACGGGGCGATCTGGAACATCAAGGACCGCTTCAAAGTTCCCCAGATGAACCGCCTGGACGCCCTTGAAGGTTTTTTGAAAACAGCCCGTGAAAACCTGAGCGTCCCCTTGTCGGTGGACATCTACGGTTTCAACGGATTTTTCGAGGCCGACTATCTAGGGCAAAACATGGACATGATGTCCAAGTACGTGGACGTGATCAGCCCGATGTTTTACCCGTCCCACTTTTTCAAGCCTTTTATGTGGAACATGAACTACCTAGATCGAGCTCGGATCATCTACAAAGACGGAAGCGATCGGGCCTGGATGGGCACCCGCGGGCGGGTCAATATCCGGCCCTGGGTCCAAACCTTCCTTTTAGGGGGAGAACGCCATTTTTCGGACCAGAAGTTCGCCGAGTACTTTCAGAAACAGCTTGAAGGCGTCAGGGACTCCAAGGCCAGCGGATTTTTATTATGGAACAACATGAACGATTACTACATGGTGACCAAGTCTGTGAAACCCTACGAGACGACGACAATCCTGCCCTGAAGCCGGCGGTGCACCGGAGAATTCTCGGCTTGGGGATCGTTGAACAAAATGGATTCTCCCTGTAAAATGCCCCAACTATGACAGCCGCCGAACTTCGCAAAAAATACCTGGATTTTTTTCGCTCCAAGGGGCACGCCGTGATTTCAGGCAAATCCCTTATTCCCGAAAACGACCCGACGGTTCTTTTCAACACCGCCGGGATGCAGCCTCTGGTGCCCTACCTTTTGGGTGCCGTTCATCCCTTGGGAACGAGGCTGACCGACGTTCAAAAATGCGTGAGAACGGGCGACATCGAGTCTGTCGGCGACCCCAGCCATCTGACGTTCTTTGAAATGTTGGGCAACTGGTCGCTGGGGGACTACTTCAAAAAAGAAGCGATTTCCTGGAGTTTTGAGTTTTTGACGAGTTCCTCATGGTTGGGAATCGACCCAGCCAAGCTCTGGGTGACGGTTTTTGCGGGGGAGCCCGGAATCCCTCGGGACGAAGATTCGGCGCAGATCTGGAAAAGCCTGGGTATTCCTGAAAAGCGGATTTCCTACCTGGGTCGGTCCGACAACTGGTGGGGGCCTGCGGGGCAGACGGGTCCTTGCGGTCCGGATACCGAGATGTTTTATGACACAGGACGCGAC
>JABEVL010000277.1 GCA_013043995.1 Spirochaetales bacterium
GACGATCAAGCGCCCGCCTCCAAAGCATTTCGCAAAATATCCCGACTTGTACCAACAAAACCATGATGGATCGTGGACCGTTTTCATGGACGATGGCCATCGCTACAAAATGACCGGGAATTCCATGGCTGTGCCGGTGATGAGGGATATTGGGGCGCGTATTTCCAGGGCGCTTTTAAAGAAAGAAACGACGATAAAAGTGAGTGAGTTCGTTTAATCCGGGGGCTCTGTGATCTTAGTCGCAGGAAGCGTTCACATGGACATCCTTTCCAGAATCGAGTCAAACGACGATGTGCTTGACTCCCCAGGTTCTGTGAATATCTCTATCGGAGGCTCGGCGGGCAACGTGGCAATGAACCTTGCGGTTGCCGGAGAGCCAGTGCGTTTGCTGTCTGCCATGAATGATAGCGCCTACTCAAGAATCATAAAGTCACATCTGAACGTTCTTGGGATTGACCCGTGCATTGTCACAGATCCAAATTTGCCGCTTTCCGCTTTTGTCGCACACATCAACCGTCAAGGAGAAATCAGGTCGGCAGTTTCTTCCATGCCTGTTGAGCGATTATTGTTCACTCAAAACATAATGCAGGAAGCTTTGGTCGGAGTGGATGCGCTGATCATGGAATGCAATCTATCTTCCGAAAACATATCAGCCCTCGCCCTGGCAGCCCATAAAAAAGGCGTGCCGGTATATCTCGGAGCTGTGTCCGAAGCAAAGGCGGTGCGTGCGCTGGCCTTGATGGATTCGGAAATCGACCTGTCTTCGGGAATATTTTGCAATGCGCCGGAAAGTGAGAGGTTGCTTTCCCTTTCCGGCTGCGGTTCTCTTGAGCGCCTATCAACGATCATCGGCCCATTGATTGTTACACATGGACCGGCTGGAGCCTGTGTTTACCATAACAGCAAGAAAACCCTGATCGCCAATGATCTTGAGCGAATCATTGAGATTCCCTCTGGAAACTTTCTGGGTGCCGGAGATTTGCTGATGTCCGAAACGATACGCAATCTGGTTCGGGGATGCAATATGAACGACGCGGTGTTTGCAGGAGTTCTCAAGGCTCGGGAGGTTATTGAGCGTGTCAACTGTAATCTGGGGGCAAACGACATTATTGAACGGATCATAAATCAAACTCAGATACAGTCACAGAACGACAATCTAACCGGGTTACTCAATCGCGCAGCAATGCTGAACACTTATCACTCGATTGTAACCACACTCAAACGCAATCATCGGTCTCTGTCATTGATTTTGCTTGATCTGGACCACTTCAAACACATCAACGACACAATGGGCCACGAAACAGGTGACGTGGTTTTGAAGGCTTTTGCCGAAGTGCTGAAAAAAGTGTTCAGGGAAAGCGATGCCGTGAGTAGATGGGGTGGCGAAGAGTTTTTGATATTGATGCCAGAAACCTCTCTGGATTCAGCCATGGAGGCTGGCGAACGGCTGCAGTTCTGTTTGTCAAACAAACCTGACCTGCCCCGCCCTGTAACGGTTAGCGGTGGCGTCGTGGAAATAGACTATCTGGAAGAATCCCTGTTTGAAGCCGTCAAACGAGCCGATTTATTGCTGTATGCAGCCAAAAGGAAAGGTCGCAATTTGCTGATCAAAGAAATCCAGATTTCCAAAGAAGGCCAAGAACGCATCCGGAAAAAATAACCACCATCAAAGAATGGCGAGTGGCCACCTTTATGTCGGTTGAGGATGGAACGGATGCCAGCAGCAGGTTGGCTTCAATAAAGGACCAGAACAGGTTGACAGTCACATCATGAACGGATCTGGCGTATCTATCCAGAATCAGGGTAATAAAAATCAGCAGCAAAGGTGCGAAACCAACCAGGGCCGCGTTGTACCAAGTCATATTGGTAAACAACGCTTCTCCCAGAACGACACTCTTTCCTTCCTTTTTTGGCAACAGACTCATCGTGGCCGGTTTTGCGTTGGTCAGAAACCCGACAAACAGGTGCGCGAGTTCGTGGGCAAGCGTACCGGGCAACCTGATCCACGAACCCAGCCAGAACGAGTCGCGGGCTGCCTGATAGATCAGAAACATGAAAATCAGCACAAAAATAAAATGAATTGACATATTCGGATATTAAAAATACAATGACAGTTAGCAATAAACTGAACCTTTCTCCAAAAAATGTCAAGGACTAATTCCATGGCAAGTATCAATTTTGAACAGGCTGTGCTGACTGTAGGTTCTGCCGGGTTGCGTGGGGTAATCGCCACCCTCCTGTCCGTCTTTACCCTTTTCTATCTTCTTCCGACCAGCATAGCGATGGTTCGCAAACATAGAACCGGCGTTGTCTTCACGATCAATTTTTTGTTTGGTTGGACATTGATCGGATGGATTGTCGCACTGGTCCTGGCTTTTGGTGAAAAGCTCAAACCACAAAACATCACCATCGTTCAGGTTGTTGGATCTGATGGCCGCCCGAAAAGTCCCTAAGTCCTTGAAGGGGAGAAAACCGCTCAAAGGATTGCAGGGAGGAACGGTTGCAGGCGTACATGATAGCGTCTGTCTTGGTGATTGCGTACCTATGCTGGCTTGTCGGTGACGGGTTTGCGTGGATTGTTGAGGGGGTTAGAAGGATAGATGTGCTGGGAGGTGAAAAAATGAAATTCGTGACAATTCAGAAACTGGCGGAATTAACAGGCTACTCTGTGGCGGCGTTAAAGGTTAAGATACAGAGGGGGACGTTCGCCCAAGGAATTCACTTTGTCAAGTCCCCTGACGGGCGCATACACTTTGATACAGAGGCTTATGAGGAATGGGTAAAGGGAACGGGATCACAGCACACGGCATGACGAGTATTAAAATCTCGTTCCAGTGGAGAGGGTTGCGGTGTCGAGAGACCTTGAGTATTGAACCTACCCCAGCGAATCTCAAGTACGCAACTAGGCTAAAGGCCGAGATTGAGCGAAAAATCGAAGTAGGCAACTTCAATTACGCCGAGTATTTCCCCAAGTCAAAAAAGTTAAAGCAGTTGGGGATTGCTTCCGAAAAAGAGACGTTGCAGAACACCTTTTTTGCCATGTCGCAAAGGTGGCTGACAGCATCGAGCCACCTTCAAACTGGAACCCTGAAAAAGTACAAGGAAGCACTGAATTTCTGGCTGGCCAAAATCGGCACGATGCCGATCAGAAACATCAAGTATTCCCTTTTAGCGGGGCTGGCCAACAGTCAGAGTTGGGGGCCAAAGACCAGAAACAATATGCTCACCCCACTGCGCCAAGTGTTCGACCTAGCTTTCTTGGATGGGGTGATTGAGACAAATCCTACCGAACGCATCAAGAATTCCAAGGTTCAGAAAGAACCGCCCGACCCTTTGACGGCCTTAGAAGTGGAAAAGGTGCTGGACTATCTGAAAAGATACCCTCAGCAGGTGGGCAACTATTTCCGCTGGGCATTCTTTACCGGGCTGAGACCATCCGAGTCTATTGCACTTAAGTGGGGGGATGTGGACTGGTCCAGAGGTTTGGTTCGAGTATGCAGAGCCAAGACCTTCCAGGAGATCAAGGAAACCAAGACCTACAAAGTCCGGGACGTTGAATTGTCCTCCCAGGCTCTGACGGCACTGAAAGCCCAAAAACCGTTTACCTTTCTCAAGGATCATGGCTTTATCTTTGAAAACCCTGTCACTGGAGCACCTTACCACGAAGAAAGGCCGTTGAGACGAGCGTACTGGGTGCCGACATTGAAGGCTTTGGGGATGAGGCACCGGGATGCCTACCAGACCCGTCACACCTACGCGACGCTGTGCTTGATGGCTGGAGCAAATCCGATGTGGGTGTCAAAACAACTTGGTCACGCCAATATGCAGATGCTTTTGACGGTTTATTCGAAGTGGATCGACGGGGCCGACAAAAGTGGAGAGAGGGACAAAGTTGACGCCCTTTTTGGAGACGATTCGGCAATTATTGGCACTTCCAGGGCACTTTAATTTCAAAACGCCTCGGAAGGCCCGTAAATCCTGGTCGGGGCGAGAGGATTCGAACCTCCTGCACGTTACCCCATGTTACCGTATGTTACTGATTACCAAAGGAGTGCCAGAACATAGAGCAACCTATGGGCACATCATCGGCACTTTTTAAGGCACTTCTGGGGCACTTTCACGGCAGATTTTGTGTTGACTTAATGACTTGTGACATCAGGTGAAAATCCGGCATTAGAACAGGTTTGTTGATTGCTCCTCAAACAAAACCGGTCACCCTGAAAAGGATGACCGGTAGGGTTACAGGCCGATTTCGTCAATGAAGACGAAACCGGCATAACGGGCGTTGTTTCCGTAGCCCGTCTTAACACCTTCCAGAACCCAGTTATGGGCTCCGGAAGAAATCGGGGAAGAGCTTGAAAACTCCCCCCAGTGGTTTGATTCGCGGGCAAACACTGCCCGCCCGTTTACTTCAAGGGTTCGGTACTCCGAACCCTTGAAGCCTCTTCTGGATTTTGGCGACCTGTGTATCAGGTCGCCCTTCTTGAAATCCTCCAGAGACATCCTGGAGAACTTCAAAAAACAGATTTTGTGAATGTCTTTAATCTCCATAATCCCTCCGGTTGCCGCCAAAGTGACGGGTTCGAGGGTATGGTTTTGCAGCAATGGGTAATTTTGCAACGATGGGTAAATGAAAACCGACCATCCTAAAAAGGAATGATCGGCAGGCAGTTTAACGTCTTGCAGGACGTACTTCGGGATTTCTATCCTGAATTTCGGATAGAACTTTGAAGGGTTCCTCGTCTTCCGACAAGAACTCTTTCAGTGCCGCGAAGTAATCGCAGCCTTCCAGGTAGTAATTAACCACCCTCTTTTTACCGCCTTCTTTGAAGGCGATTTTTAGGGCGATGTAATCGCTCCGAATTCCCACCTTGACCGAGTCAAGGTGGGTGTCGAAAACTCCTGTGGCGATATATGCTATCGCCTTCAGGATTTCTCTTTTTTCAGCGGATTCAAACCCGCTGAGAAAGTACATCGGAAAATCAGCCATGGTGGTGGCCTCCTTTAAAAGCCCTCCGACGAAATGCCGGGCTGGGTTCACAGGTATTGTTTTGCATTCACAAAAATAAAAAACCGTCCCCGAAGGGACGGCGGTAAATCAGATCGTGGCTCCTGCCATTAAAGCCTCGTTCCAGTCCTTGAAATTCCAGGACATGAAACGTCTTGCCTTGACCTTTGCAGCTTCTGCTTCGGCCATGATCTT
The DNA here is from genome assembly GCA_013043995.1 of Spirochaetales bacterium. Lineage (GTDB taxonomy): Bacteria > Spirochaetota > Spirochaetia > JABEVK01 > JABEVK01 > JABEVK01. The sequence continues at coordinate 5,204 of JABEVL010000277.1, forward strand.
TTCGGTCTTTTCCATCCCGGCTTCGTCAGAATCGAGACCGACATAGACCTCGATCCCTGGGTAACGGGTATCGAGGCGACCAAGCCACTCAGGGTTCCATGATGAAACTCCCGGAAGGGCAAGGACATGACCCATCCAGCCCATCTGAACCACAGACAGGCCATCAATGGCCCCCTCCACGATCAAAACCTTTTCATGGTCTTGACCGGCCCACCACCACGGCGTCACAAGTCGCCCATACCGAATTGACTTCGGCTCTCCGTTTTCAGGAACGCCCATCATTCTGAACTCGGCACCGGAGAACCCTTGAGGAAAAACAACGGGCCGGAAAGCAATAGCTGGCCACTGCTTCCCTTCCTTGAGGAGCCCCGTTTTCCTCATCAGATCTACCCCAACGACCTGCTCCAACGCTTTCTTTGCTTGATATGGGTCTTCAGGCAAAGACCGAACCAAGCCCCTTTGAATCGCCTCGTCAACAACCTCAGACCCGATTCGGCGTTTCTGCAGGTACTTCTTTGCGGCATCGTTGTTTCCAACCTGCATCAGCCGCTTGATGACTTCAGGAAAACAGGTTTCCTGGATCTCCCTTTTTACGGGAGCCGTGCTGGGAATCGGGATCGTGTCCGTCACTACCTCATTGATGATGGACACAGCCTGTTTCGCTGTTTTGTTCTCGGCAAAGCAGACCCAATCAATGCTACTGGAAGCCGGGGTGTCACAAGCAAAACACTTCCATCGCCAGACTCCTGCAACAACAAAAAGGGATACCTTGTTCTGGTTTCCCTCGGTTTTTGAACATTTGGGGCAATAATCTACCCCGAAATTACGACCTTGGGCTTTCACCTTTAGGCCATAACGATTCTTGAGAAGAATCGGAAGGTAAACAGACTTCGCCTTTGCAAATTCTTTTTCCATGTTCCTCTCCTAAACAACCCTCTGACAACATGCCAGTTCAGGTTCACTGGGAGTTGTTCAGCATTCATGGGTAATAAAAAACCGCCCCCGAAGGGACGGCTAGTGAATGGTGTAGCGAATTTCTTCCACATTAACGGCGCAGAATCCTGGGTTAAGGAACTCTGCGCTTTCTGCGGCATTCTGTTCGCTTTCCGAGAAAACAAAGTGATGCGTCATAAAAACCGCATCGTAATGAGTCTCAGACTCCAGCGTGACCTCAAAAAGCTTCACGCTTCGATCTCGTCGTATTTCCGAATGGCAAAAGATTCAGATCCGGATTTGCGAAATTTTTCGATCTCTTCTTCTGGAAGATCGGGAAGATGAGCTTTGATCAAGGCTTTGTAATCAACACTGCCCGCCTTCGCTACCCTGGACATGGTGATTCCGCCGCCAACTTCGCGGGTTTTTTCGCCCAAAAGTTCGATCAGACGACTCTTTGCCAAATCTCCCTTTTGTTTCCAGACATCCATTTCTTTTTCGGCTGCAAGGTACTCATTGGCTGCAACCACCCATTCCGTCCCACACGGAAGTGTGTCTGACTTGACCGAATTCCAGAATATGCTTTCTATTCCGATAATTCTTTCAGCCAGAGGTTTCAGACAGGAAATCAGCGGTATTTCAAACCCTCCGCTGCTAACCTTGTCGATGATGACAAGATCGTTTGTTTCAGGATGAAGTGAAACGTAATTCACCTGTTTCCCGTCGAAAAGGTCTGGATGTTCCCAGAGCGTTACTGCCTGGTGAGCCATTTGAACCAGGTAATACTCTGGAACATGACCACCCTTTGCAATCAGATGGTTTTCAAGACTTGGCACCTTGATTTCGGCAATCACCTCCTGACAGAAATCTACTCCGTCAAAAGATGATCTGATAAACGGGTGTTTCTCATTTTCTCCAAACATCGGAGTAATGAAAATTCCAGTTTTCCGAATGAACATTTCACGAGCAAGTCCCTCGCTCTCTGTTCCCCTTTTCATTGCAAAGTTGGCCGGAATTTCTCCAGACCTGCGCCCTGTTTTGACTTCCCAGAGCCATTTTGAGGTCTTGACCCACGCGGGAGCCTTGACCAATCCTTCGTCGGCAGCCAGGATTATGGAATCCGAGCCACCGATACCCATTTGCCGCCAAGCGTGCCAGGCGGCGGTTTGCGGAGAACCTGAGTTCCCTCCAAAACTGATCGCTTTCATTGCGACCTCCCTTGTAATGCCCCCGCGACATGCGGTTTGGCTTCACAGGTATGGTTTTGCGTTAATGGGTAAATTTGAAAGAATCGTTCAATGAAGCGCTGCTTCGCTTCAGAAGGAGACCATGGAACAATGGGTTCGTGACAGTTTTTCATTACCGCCGTCAAGTCCCACACTGTTTCGTCGAAACAGGACACGGACATGAGATCGCGCTTTTCCGCCAGCAACAAATGCAGGTCCGCACGTTTCACCGGAGCAAACTTATGGAAACCGATAGGTAAGCCGAGCCACAGCGCAATGGAATTCATCATGGCGCTTTCGATGGCGCGATACTCGGGCAATAGACTCTTCAGTGGGGTGGTGATGTCCCCCAGGAACGCTTCAGAAGCGTCGTGAAAGAGTTTTTCTGCGGGCATGATGTCCGGCTCAACCAGGCTTACCAGAACCGAATGCTGGGCTACAGAATAGAAATGTTGGGTATGTCCAGCGAACCTACAGATGTTGGCCAAGGCGTGGGCAATGTCCTGAACCGAGTATTGATTATCCTCTGGGTTGGTCAGGCTGATGTACCGTCCGGAAGCGGACTGGATGACGCTCAAGATAGTCCCCGGTTGCGAATGATCTTTTCCAGCACGGCAACGCGAGCCAGCAATGAGATTTCGGTTGTCTGATGGTTATTGTGGTTCTTGTGCGCGTCTTCGACCGCCTTACACGCACCTTGAACACTGTCCCAGTCACCGAGATGCTGGGGTTTGTTTCCTGGTTGATAAAGGAATGCCCCTACATAGCCGCGCCAGCTTGGGCGCACTTCACCAATAATTCTTCCGGTTTTGTCAACGAGATGATAATCTTTCCACATGGCTCAAATGATATTTAGGATACTGTGAGCATTTTATCAATAAATGATGATACAGTCAAATATCCTTTGTTTATAGGGTTTCTTGACTTGTTTTGTCTTTTGTGTGTATCATTATTACACTTACGCAAACAGGAGGATTTATGGGTTACAAGCAAACGCAAAACTTCACCGGGCGGCCAGGCGCAAAAGTTTCTGGCGAAGGAGGTCTTCGTGATCATCGATGAAAGCGCGGTTGATTCGATCATTCATGCCGTGCGCCCAAATAGCATCGTCACGATCTATACCGACGGCTCCTACCATGCCGACAAAAACATCATTGGATGGGGGTCCGTGTTTCTGACGAGCGATGATCTCTATAAACTCAGCGGGTACGGCCTGGGCGGATCAGCAACTGAAGCAGAACTCGAAGCGATTGTCTGTGCCCTGCAGGCCACAAAAAAAGGTAGCGCTGTACGACTGTTCACAGACTCGATGGAGATCGTTTCCAATTACAGAAAAAACCACCACGGAGATCCGCTTTGGAAAACTTTTGACAAACTCTACCGTGAACGATTCGTCACCCTGCAATGGATCAAGGGGCACAGCGGCAATCCGTACAATGAGATGGCCGATTCTCTGGCTAGAAGCGCCTGCTGTGATTTAAGGAAACAATTCGAGGCAAGTCTTCAATGAAAGAAAAAACCACAGAGTCTGTTCGCAAAATCGCTTTGGCAATGATTCTTGCGGGTAAAGAGCCAACAATCAGAAACGTCAGGGCTCAGTTGGGTCATGGCAGCGCCAGCACTATCGGTCCCGCGCTACGCGAATGGAAACTCGAACTGTTCGCAAAAATGAGAAGCCGTGAAATGATGACCGCACGGTTTCCCGACATCATTTCCCCGTTCGTATGGGATCTTTGGGAAAAAGCAGTAGAAGAAGCCCAGTCTCGTTTTAATTCTGAACGAGAAGAGTTGATTCGCGTCAGGGAAGCGGCAATCGCCCAAAGAAATATGCTTGCAGATAGATGCGCGTCGCTCGAAAAGCGTTTAGCCATTTGCGAAAAAAGTATCGGGCTGTAATTTACCCATCAACGCAAAACCATACCCTCGAACCCCGCCACTTTGGCGGCACATGGAGGTTGTCATGGTAAAAAAGAAGAAATCGCTTCACGCGATTGCCGCAACACTGGGGTCGTTATTGGCCGGTAAGGTTGGAGTGGATGTCGTCTTTGCCGATGTTTCAACGGCGATGACGAACGGGCGCAAAGTATTCCTCCCTTCCGGGCTGAAAGAGCACGGTGGAGAGGATGAGGCCGCGATTCTTCGCGGTTTCTTGGCACACGAAATTGTGGGTCATGTGAAACAGTCAAATTTCGAGGAAATGAAAGTATTCTCGACTCAGAACGGTCCCTTTGGTGCATCCATTCTCAATGTAATCGAGGATGGCCGAATCGAAGCAGGCGCTTGGAAGGACTTTCCAGCAACAAAGGGAATCCTGCACAAGACCGTGGAGGTTCTGGCCAGCGAAAGAGTTCTGACCGGATTCTTTAGCCCACCGAAGGAGGGTGTTGAACCAGCACAGGCCATAACCATGGCTTTGTTGTTTCACATTCGCCAAAACCGGCTTGGACAACCTGTGGATGCTTCTCAGTGGGTTCAGGTCTGTAAAGAACTGATCGGGGAAGACTTGACCGATCAGGTTTTGGAAATAGGAATCAAAGGAGCCAAAGGACGGCCCGGACTTGAAGGATCGGTCGATGCAGTACAGGCCGCCCAGGAGATCATTGATTTGTTGAAACAAGCCGGTCAAGATCAATCTGGTCAAGGTCAGTCTGGTCAAGGTCAATCTGGTCAAGGTCAGTCTGGTCAAGGTCAGTCTGGTCAAGATCAGTCCGATCAAGATCAATCCGGTCAAGGTCAGTCTGGTCAAGGTCAGTCTGGTCAAGATCAATCTGGTCAAGATCAATCTGGGCAAGATCAATCTGGGCAAGATCAATCTGGGCAAGATCAATCTGGTCAAGATCAATCTGGGCAAAGTCCA
>JABEVL010000278.1 GCA_013043995.1 Spirochaetales bacterium
CTATAAAAGGGGTAATGAAGAATCCGCCCCTCTCCCTTGTAAGCTTCAGCGTCAGTACCCGTGTACCACACGACGGGAGACCTCGTCTGGGGTCCCCCCGGGCGGTTTGATCGCGCGCTTTCCCCCACGATCACCGTCAGGGGCGGCGGAAATTTTTCTTTCCCCTCGAGCAGTTGCGCAAGGGTCCGGCGCCACACACGGGCCTCCGGCAAGGACGCTGAACTCACCAGGGCAACGGGAGTTGTCCCCGGACGTCCAGCCTCCAGATTGGCCCGGGCGATCCTTGACAGGGCTTCTGCGGCCATGACATAGACGGTGGTGTCCGACGAAGGAGAGACCAAATTGTCCGCAGGCCAACCCGAAGCGATCGCACAAGAAACCGAGACGCCTCTTTCGGTCAGCGGAGCTCCGGCTTCGGCGGCGGCGGCCAAAACCGACGAGACACCCGGCACAACCTCGGCTTCGATTCCCCGCTCCCTCAGGTAGTCGAGCTCCTCGCTCCCACGACCAAAAACGAAAGGGTCCCCGCCTTTTAGCCTCAGGACCTGCTTGCCTTGCAGGGCAGCCTCGGCTAAAAGCCTGTTGATCTCCTCTTGGCTCATCTGGTGCCGACCGTTCCGTTTGCCGACAAAGATGCGTTTTCCCCGGGCCTTGGCGATAAGGCGGTGGGTGCCCAGGGCATCATAAAAAACAACATCCGCCGTTCTGAGGAGTTTTAAGACCCTGACCGTGGCCAGGTCGGGGTCGCCCGGTCCGGCCCCGGCGATCCAAACTTTACCCTGAGCATCTTTTTCAAAGGAGGAAAATTCTTTAATTGTTGACATAATCACTAGAGCTAATTATGATGAGATTTATTCTTAACGTCAACCTCAAGAAGGGAAGTTATGTCGAAGAAACCCGACGCCTGGGATTCGTGGGTCAACCAAACGAAAAATTTTTCAACGACCGAAATCCTCGATTGGAGCCTGCAGAATTTTTCAGGAGGTTTGGGTTTTGCCACCTCCCTGGGACCAGAAGACCAGGTCCTTCTGAGTTTTCTCCAGCAGCGTTTAAGCGTCCTCGGCTTGGACCCTGGTATCATCGACGTCTTTACCCTGGACACGGGAAGGCTTCCCCAAGAAACCTACGAACTCGTTGAAAAAAATCGCAAATTCTTTGAAATCCCCCTCCGCCTCGTTTTTCCCAGGTCACACGAGGTGGAAGCCCTGGTCAATTCCCGGGGTCCCAACGCCTTCTACACTTCTGTCGAGGACCGGCGTCAGTGTTGCCATGTCCGAAAAGTGCTCCCTCTCGACGAGGCTCTCGTGGGAAAAAAGGCCTGGATAACGGGTTTAAGGCGTTCCCAAGCACCGTCACGCACGACTGTCGATCTTTTAGAATGGGACGAAGGTCGTTCCTTGGTCAAAATCAACCCCTTGGTCCACTGGTCTGCAGACGAAATCTGGACTCAGATACGGTTATTGAAGCTTCCTTACAACACCCTCCACGACAAGGGTTACTCCAGCATCGGTTGCGCCCCCTGCACCCGGGCCATTCTTCCCGGCGAAGACGAACGTGCAGGCCGCTGGTGGTGGGAAAATGAGCAGCATAAAGAGTGCGGACTTCATGTCGAATCAAGAACCCCCTCCCGTCTTTCGTTTCAAAAACTTTAAAAAACGTTCTGTTTTTTAAATACCGGGCGTTCTTTGCGGGTTTCCCTGCGCCCCAGCGCGAACCCTATAACACCCTATTTTATTACCTTAAAATGAGTTAATCTAAAAGACCTTTTCCTCCGAAGGTAGGCTCTTCAAGATTTGACCTTTTTTTTGAAAATAACACTTAAGTTTCTGATCCTTAGGACCGATACTGTGAGGTGAAGGAGTCGAAAGGATTTGACTCCACGAACGATTTGGTTCGTCATCCGACGTAATTTTCAAGGAGGAAAATTATGATCATCAATCACAACCTGAGCGCCATGTTCGCGGCGCGCGTTGAGAACGAGTCTGCTCAACGTGTCCAAAGCGACATGGAGAAGCTGTCATCCGGTCTGCGGATCAACCGTGCCGGCGACGATGCTTCGGGTCTGGCCGTTTCTGAAAAGATGCGCGCCCAGATTCGAGGTTTGAATCAGGCTTCCCGCAACGCTTCCGACGGGATTTCGTTTATCCAAACGACCGAAGGTTACTTGCAGGAAGGCCAGGACATCCTTCAGCGCTTGAGGGAATTGGCCGTCCAGTCTTCGAACGGGATCTACACCGCTCAAGACCGCCAGCAAATTCAGGTCGAAGTCTCCCAATTGGTGGACGAAGTCGATCGTGTCGCCTCCCAAGCCCAGTTCAACGGCATCAACATGCTGACCGGTGCTTTCGCCCGCTCGCAAGGGACGAATACGGTCACTGCATCGATGTATTTTCACGTCGGTGCCAACGTTGACCAGAGAGTTCGGGTTTATATCGGGACCATGACTGCCGCTGCTTTGGGCATCAAGAGCCTTTCAGACGGCAAGAAGATCTCGTTGGCGTCTCCTGACGAGGCCAACCGGGCCATCATGACCTTTGACGCCGCCTTGCAAAAGGTGAGCAAGCAAAGGGCTGACCTGGGAGCCTATCAGAATCGGCTCGAGTTCACCGTCAAGGGTCTTGACGTAGGCGCTGAGAACCTGCAGGCCAGTGAGTCGCGCATCCGCGACGTGGACATGGCCAAGGAAATGGTGGCGTACACCAAGAACCAAATTCTTGTCCAGGCTGGAAACGCTATGCTCGCGCAGGCCAACCAGCAACCCCAGTCAGTCTTGCAATTGCTACGCTAAGGGGTTATCTTTTAACCGGGTGGCTCTTTTGCTGCCCGGTTTTTTCCGTTCTTTGAAAGCACTTTTCTGGATCTTCACCGTCGCAGGTCGTCAAGGGCGCGGTTTTTCGTATTTCTTGAGAAACCGTACCCTTGACTGACCCGGCAACCCCCCGCGGACGCGTGCGCGGGGTCAGGGCTAGGCAACGGTCAAGACAAGGTCAGGACGACCTTGTGATGATCCAGGAGGGTATCATGATTATCAACCACAACATCAGCGCGATGTTTGCTGATCGTGTTCTCAACAACACTCAACAGAATATCCAGAGTGATATGGAAAAATTGAGTTCGGGAATGCGGATCAACAAGGCAGCTGACGATGCTTCAGGTTTGGCCGTTTCTGAAAAGATGCGTTCTCAGATCCGCGGGTTGAACCAGGCCGAAAAGAACATCCAAAACGGCGTATCGTTCATCCAGACGACTGAGGGTTATCTTCAGGAGTCACAATCGATCGTGGGAAGAATCCGGGAACTGGCTGTTCAGTCGGCAAACGGGATCTATACCCAAGGCGACCGGCAGATGATTCAGGTCGAGGTTTCGCAACTCGTCGACGAAGTAAACCGCGTGGCCTCTCAGGCACAGTTCAACGGCATGAACATGCTCACGGGAGCATTTTCGTCAGCCAATCCCAACGGCGCCGTGATGCAGATCCAGATGGGTGCCAACACGGACCAGAACAAGCGGCTTTACATCGGCACGATGACGGCAGCGGCTTTAGGTCTGTCAACGTCAAGCGGTCAAGGAACCCAGTTTATTTCGCTGGCTTCACCAAGCCAAGCCAACATGGCCATCGCCAAGCTCGATTTTGCCTTGCAAAAGATTAGTTCCCAAAGGGCTAACCTAGGTGCCTACCAGAATCGGCTTCAGCTGGCTGGAAAGGGTGTAGCCGTAGCAGCAGAAAACCTGACAGCAAGCGAATCCCAAATCCGTGATACAGACATGGCCAAGACGATGGTGGACTACACCAAAAATCAGATCCTGTCTCAGGCCGGTACGGCGATGCTGGCACAGGCCAACGTCAACACCCGTTCGGTGTTGCAACTGCTGGGTTGATAACGACGGCGAACTGGAAGATTTCTGGACGTCATCTTCGAGTCGTCGTAGGAAAGGTCTGGGGCCGCGTCCCCCTCTCCTTTTCTTTTTCTTATGGAGGAAATCATGGCAAATGAAATTTCAAACCAGGTTTTTCCCTCCGCTCTGTCAGTCTATCCATTGCAGCAACATGCCGAGGCTGGTTTTCCGCATCCTTCTCATCCTTCGGACACCGCAGGTCGAGCCGATCCTGTCGATGTGGCCCTCGAGAAGGCCAAAAAAATTGTCGCTCAAATGTCCGAGGTGACTCAAGCCCTCAACAGGCAGCTCAAGTTCGAGATCGACCTCAAAAACCACGACATCATCGTCAAGGTCATCGATCCGACTACCGACAAGGTGATTAGAGAACTACCGCCGGCCGAGCTCGAAAAACTTCATGACAGCATTCGTGAAGCCGTGGGTCATTTGATCAACGAGCTCATTTAACTCCAACGAGGCTGATTTCAACCTAGTTCTCAAGCGGTCCTATGTCAGATTTTAGCATTCCTGGTGTCAGCGATAAGTACGGAACTCAAAAGATGATTGCCGGTCTCATGAAGGTGAAGAAGTTCAAGCTCACCGAAATGGAGAACGCCAATAAGAAGTACGAAAGTGACAAGGTCATCTGGAAGAATCTGAATCGACGGATGAAAACCGTTCAGGACGACGCCCAGGCCCTATACGGTTTTAACAGCCCCTTTGGGGCCAAACTCGGCAGTTCTTCGGATGACTCGATCTTGACGGTCCAAGCGAGCAGGCGCTCGGTGGATGGCAGCTACAAAGTTAAAGTCATTCAGCTTGCCGCCGGAGATAGTTTCCTTTCCAAGAGCTTGCCGCTCGACTACCACGTTCCCGACGGTGACTACGTCTTTAAGGTCGGAAAGAAAACCATTCCCGTTTCTTTTCATGGGGCCAAACTCACGGATTTCGTTTCACAGATCAACAGCAAGGGCGACGGTGCGCTCAAGGCGATCGTTGTCAAAGATACCGAGACGACCCAAGTTCTACAGATTCAGACGGTCGGAGTAGGAACAAAAAACAAACTAAACTTTGACCCGGCAGCCCAGTCGCTGATGGAGCAGATGGGCGTTATAGGTCCTGCCGCCTCAAACGATGTCCCTCTGGTGTCCTCGAACACGGACGTCGGACCCCAGACCCGGAAATCCTGGCAGATTCCTTCGGGCTTAAGTTCCTCAGCTCAGCTGGAAATCCGCTATTCGGTCAGTCAAAACTCCGTGTCTCCCGCCCCACCTCCTGAGGGTTTTTCGTTTCCGCCCGCCGGGTCTGTCAACTTTCGCGGGTTGAAAGTCCAAAACACCCCGATGAAGGGTGAACTACCGCCGGTTCAGGCGCCTCCGCCCCCCGTCACGGTCAATGATCCTCAGGTTTTTTCGCTCCAGGGCGGCAGTCAGAACCTCGACCTTTCCCCCATTCAAGACAACGGAGGGACAATCACCCTCCCCGTGTCGTCTTTCCCTCCAGGTACACAGTCTCTCGTTCTTGACAATAAAAACACAGGTAAAACGATCACCGTCGTTTCGGCCAAAATCAGCGATCCCAATACCCGCGGCAACTGGAAACCCCTTGACCCGGTCAGCCAGGCCCAAGATGCGGTTCTTGATTACGAGGGAGTCCACGTCGTGCGGGACTCGAACACCCTAAGCGACGTCGTTCCAGGAACCACGATCAACCTGGTTTCGCCTTCTGACAAGACCGTCCAAATCAAGGTTCAACCCGACCGAAAGACCATTAAAGACCAGGTGGTCAATTTTCTCATCGAATACAACAAGCTTTTAACTGACATCAACGTCCTGACCAGCATGAAATCTGACGATCCCGCCAACGCTTCGGTGATTGCGGACGCTTTGTACTACGACGACAAGGACAAAAAAGCTGCTGAAAAAGAGTTGGGCCGCTACCAGGGTGATCTAAGCCTCAACACGATGAAGAGCATGCTCCAGCGGGCTATGATGGATCCCTACGGCATACCGGGGCAAACGCGCTACACCTTGCTGGCGCAAGTGGGTATTTCGACAAACGCCAACTCGACGGAGAGTTCCGGCCCCATCGACGTGACCAAATTGCGGGGATACCTCGAATTCAACGAAACAAAGTTTGACGCGGCGCTTGAAAAGGACCCGCAAAGTGTCCGTGATCTGTTCGGTGTCGCCACCCATGGGGACTTCATCGTCGACAATGGGGCAGCCTTTCGCGTTTACCAAATCATCAACCCCTACACGACCTTGGGCGGTCTAAACGATTCAAAAGTGGCCTCGATTGATACGTCGATCAAAAATAAAGACCGGGAAATCCGTGATTATAAGGATTCGATGGCCAGTTACGAACAGGACTTGAAGGTCAAGTTTGGAAACATGGAAAGCACTCTGGATATGATGAAAAAAAACTCTGATCAATTGAATAATATCGGCCGATAATACCAGCAAATGACAATGACCATCAATGGAAGCAATGTCCCCGTCACCTGGGATAAGGAACGGTGCCTTGAGGAAATACTGTCCTCCCTTGCAGGCTGGAGTGAATCCCAAGGCCACCGGATTCTGAGTGTTTTGGCCAACGGCAGGGCCGCCCAGACCCTCGACCCGGGCACGCCCCCCCAGGAGATTCAATCTCTTGACGTCGAAACCTGCCCGGCGTCGGCCTCCCAGGAAGAAGAAACCCGTGTGCTGTTGGACTACTTGAACTTGCTATCAGAATCCGCAGAAAAGGGTGCGGACTCCAGCCTGGCGGAGTTGAAAACCGAGTTCCCCTGGATCGCCCCGGCACTTCACCGCAAACTCCTTACCCGGGAACCCGATTGGGAGCATCGCGACGTGCTGGCCCAGCAGGCAAAAGACTGGATCGAAAGAATTCGTTACCCCGCCCTTGGTTTGAAAGACCTCGTTGAGCGCCTTCAGGATTGGGGCCGACTGATTCAGCGTGGCCAGGACCAGGTGGCCATGAAAGTTCTTGAAGATCTTTCGGACGAGTTGACGTTGCTTTCTCATTCGGGCCTGGGTTCGGCTGAACTTTGGCAAGAGCTCAACGGCTTCCTGCAAGAGGCCGCCAACGCCCTGGAAAACAGGGACTTCGTTCTGGTCGCCGACCTTCTGGAATACGAAATCGTTCCCCGTTTGGTCAGCATGGGAACTTGACCCCCTGAAACAGTATTCTTAGAATAGCCCCATGAAATTGGCCGAAATCTCTGACATCGTCAAAAAAAACATTCCTCTGCATTATCGTAATGAATACACGGCCAACGCTGTTTTTCACACCCACGCAGGGAAACTTCTTTCAAAACGGATCGAATTTGTTATCGAGATGGCCCCAACGGGTCATAAGGACATCAGGATCAACCTTGTCGACGCTATCGATTATCCCTTGGTACCCGTCCTTAAATCCCTCAAGGATGAGATCCAAAGTCTTGACCGAAAGGGTCTGTTGCTCTGACCACCGAAATACTCCCCGACCTGAAAGCCTTAAGGAACTTTGGCAAACGCTTTGCCAAAGGCCTTGCTCCTGGTGCGATCGTTCTTTTAGACGGCCCCCTCGGGTCGGGTAAAACAACCCTTTGCCAAATTCTCGCCCAAGAACTTGGAGTCGCTGAACTTCTCTCGAGCCCGTCGTACGCCTTGATCCAGGAGTATTCGGGTCGTTGTCCGGTCTTCCACATGGACCTCTACAGGTTGGGCGGCGAAGAAGAATTCGAGCTGATTGGAGGGCCTGAGTACCTCGATTGCGGAGGGATCTGCTTGATCGAGTGGGGACAACGCCTGGGTCGTTCCTTTTGGGGCCCCGAGGTTTTGACGATCGAGCTCGACTTTCAAGAACGGGGACGGATCGTTCGTTGGCAAGGAGCTCGTCCATGAAGGTTCTCTTTTTTGACAGTTCGACAGAGATTCTGATCGTGGGTTTGACCTGGCAAGACGGACACGAATCCCGGATGACATGGCGAAGCGAAAAAACGGGACTCAATCATGCCCAGAAAATTCTCAGGGGTATTGAGGAAATTTTTGAGGAAACGCAAACCGAACCAACAGAACTCAACGCCCTGGCCTGCACCCTCGGGCCAGGCTCTTTCACAGGCTTACGCATCGGACTTTGCACAGCCAAGGGGTTGGCGGAAGGCTGGAATCTTCCCATCGTCGGCGTCAGCGCCCTGGAAGCAATGGCAAAAACGGCTTTCCTGAACACGCCTCGAGAGCAGGCAACCTGGCTTCCTGTGATCGACGCCCGCAAGGGCCGGTTTTATACCCAGGAGTTCGTCTCTCGGGGGGCAGCCCTTGAAGCCCCCCGCCCCCCTCTCGATCTGACACCAGAGGATTTTTTGATCCGATGGCAGGATCGCCCTGCACATTTTTGCGGGTATCAAGCGGCCCTGCTTGCCGAAAAACTGAAGGGGAATTGGCCGACGGTCTGGAGCGTTCAACAGGGCTCCGGGTGGGAAGCCGCCTTGGGACAACTGGCTTTGGAAGCTCTGGAAACCCCACC
>JABEVL010000279.1 GCA_013043995.1 Spirochaetales bacterium
CATGGGCAGTGCTTACGGCCAATTGGCCAAAGAGGGCTTGGTGTCGATGGACGAGTCCAAGCGCCTCGTGGTGAATCCGAACGCCGCGAGCCCCCGCCTGACACTGTTGCGCCAGCTTTTGGCCCGAGCGGCCGAGGCGGAGCTCGATGAGGCCGGCTTATCGGAGCAGGAAAAGGCTCTTTTGGCGGCGAACGCGAAAAAACGCGGTGCCGCCGCTTCGCCGTTCAAGGTCAGCGAGAGGGAAACCGTCGTTTACGAGCTGACGCCCGAGGCTCTCGAAGTGGCCGGAGCCGTTCGCGCCAAGGGTGTCACGGGTGAAGAGCTTGGAGCCCTGTCGGGCACCTTGCTGACGTCGGGGGCCTGGAAAAAAGGCACCTTCCGTCCTTACAACGTCCAGGCTCCTCCGTCGCGTCTGATCATCGGCCGCAGAAACCCCTACCAGGAGTACATCCTCAACGTCAAAGACAAGCTCGTTTCGCTCGGTTTTGAAGAGTTTGACGGTCCCCTGGTTGAAACGGAGTTCTGGAACGGCGATGCCCTTTTCATGCCCCAGTTCCATTCGGCAAGGGACATTCACGACGTCTACTACGTCAAAAACCCCACCCACGCCCAGTCAATCGAACAGCCTTGGTTGGACCGCGTGGCTTCCGCCCACACCGACGGCGGCGATACGGAGAGTCGGGGCTGGGGCTACGCCTTTGACAGGGACTTCACTCGCCGTTTGATCCTGAGGTCCCAAGGAACAGTACTTTCGGCCAAGCAGCTCCCCAAGGCCAAAATCCCAGGAAAATACTTTGGTGTCGTGCGCTGTTTTCGGTACGATCAGGTGGACGCGACCCACGGTGCGGACTTTTACCAAACCGAGGGCATCGTTCTGGGCCACGACGTCAACCTGAGGACCCTTTTGGGACTCTTAAAGATGTTTGCCATCGAAGTCGCCGGTGCCACCGAGGTGAAGTACGTTCCGGGTTATTTCCCTTTCACGGAACCTTCGGTCGAGGTCCACATCAAGCATCCTGTTCTGGGCTGGTTTGAAATGGGAGGCTCGGGGATTCTTCGTCCCGAGGTGACGCGGTCTTTGGGGGTCGACGTGCCGGTTCTGGCCTGGGGCCTGGGAATTGACCGCATGGCCTTGATGTCCTTGGGCTTGTCCGACATCCGGGAGCTGTTCACCACGAATATTGAAAACGTCCGTTTGCGGAAAAGGAGCTAGCCGTGCCTAAAATTGAAGTTCAAGAAAAAGCTCTGCAACGCTATTCCACGCTGAAGCCCAGTATTATGAAGCTTGCCGACCTCCTTCCCCCGTTAAAGGGTGAGGTGGACGAGGCGAACGCCGAAACAGGGGTGCTGAAACTCGAATTCAACGACACGAACAGGCCCGACTTGTGGTCCACGGCGGGTGCCGGCCGGGCCCTGCGGACCTACTACAAAGGGTGGAAACCCGAGTACACTTTTTTTTCGGCTCCCGGCCAGTCACAGCCCGACCAGGGCCGCCGTGTGACCGTCGAGCCAGGACTTTTGAAGCTGAGACCCTACATCGCGGCCTTTGCCGTGAAGGGCCCCAAACTCGACGCTGACACCCTCAACGACCTCATCCAAACGCAAGAAAAACTTTGCTGGAACTTCGGCCGGAAGCGCCGCTCCATCGCGATGGGGGTTTACCGATCGGGCCTCATCCGCTACCCGGTGCGCTACCAGGCGGCCGACCCGGACGCGACCCGCTTTCAACCCCTAGGACTGGACAAACCTTTGACTCTCCGGCAGATCCTTAAAGAACACCCCAAGGGTCAGGAGTTCGGCCACATCGTCGCCGATCTGCCCCTTTTTCCTTTTTTGACCGACGCTCAAAACGAGGTCCTTTCTTTCCCGCCCGTCATCAACAGTTCCCGTTTGGGCGCGGTCGAGGTCGGCGATCAGGAGCTCTTTATCGAACTGACGGGGACAGACCTACCGGGGCTGACCTTGGCCGCTTCGATTGTCGCCTGCGACCTGGCCGATTCGGGTTACACCATCCTCCCCGTCACCGTCGACTACCCCTACGACACGGCTTTTGGCCGCTCGATCACGTTCCCCTACTACTTTCAGGAACCCGTCGAGGCTGAAATCGGTTTCATCAACAAGTTGCTGGGCGTCAACCTTGTCGGCGAAGAAGCTCAAAACGCCCTTGAAAAAATGGGCGTGGCGACACGCTACGCCAACGGGGTCCTGACGGTGCTTCCTCCGTACTACCGCAACGATTTTCTGCATCCCGTGGACGTGGCCGAAGACGTCGCCATGGGCCGTGGATTGGCGTCGTTTGATCCCGTTTCCCCCTCCGACGCGACCATCGGGCGGCTGACCGACGAGGAACTGTTTGGCCGCCGCGTGCGCGACCTGATGATCGGGATGGGCTTCCAGGAGATGATTTTCAACTACCTGGGGAGCCGAAAGGACTTTATCGAAAGGATGGCGATCCAGGGTGAAGAGGTCGTTCAGATTCTCAACCCTATGACCGAAAACTACGAATACGTCAGGAATTCGATCGCCCCCAACCTCCTAGAGGCCGAGGCGGCCTCGGGCAACGCCCTTTTTCCTCACCACCTCTTTGAGGTCGGCAAGGTGGTCAAGGTCGAACCTTCCCACAATGAGGGGAGCCTGACGAGCAACAGCCTCGGATGGCTTTCGTCCAACGCCGACGAAGGCTTCAACCAGATCAACAGCCGGGTTGCGGCGCTTTTTTACTACCTGAACCGGAACTATGAGGTCAAGGAAACCCTGGATCCAAGGTTTATTCCAGGCCGTGCGGCGGATGTTTTTCTCGTCAAGCCCGGGCAGAACCCGACCCTTTGCGGAGTTTTCGGCGAGGTTCACCCCCAGGTTCTTGAAAACTGGAACATCGGTTCGCCTTGCACCCTGGGAGAAATCAACCTCGACGTCCTGCTTAAGGTTTAACCGGGGGCGTCTTCTTCAGCAAAGCCCGCAACGCTTCGACGGCAAGAGCGTGGTCGTCCTCCTGGGCGAGACCGGAGACGGCGATCACCCCGACCAAACCGACGTTTTTCACAAAGACGGGGAAGGCACCGCCGTGGAAGCTGTAACGCGACTCTGAAATGTTGTATTTCTGCTGCGCTGTGGCCGAAGCCGCGGCGAGTTTTCTTCCCATGTAAAGGCTGGAATGGCTAAATCTGTAGACCGTGCGTGTTTTACGGTCAAGCCAACTGTCGTTGTCCAAGCTGGTTCCGTCGTTGGCGAAATGGAAGATCCGCTGGCCGCCGCGGGTTAAAGAGACAGCGACGGGAAGCTTTTCATGCCGAATTTTTTCAACAAGCCACCGGCCCAGGCGCCAGACCGTTTCGGAATCAAAGCGGGTCAGGTGCAAGTCAGCCTCTTGAAGAGCGATGTCCTCGAGTGAAAGGGGTTTTTCCATCTCTTCAGTATAACAAAAATCCTCAGTGAAGAAAAAAAAGCGCCCCGGCTAGGGCGCTTTTGGGTGATGAGCTGAAATGGGGTTAGGAAAGGTTACTTCAGGTAAAAGACCACTCGGCGATTTTCCCAGGTTTTTCCCTTGTCGCTGAAGGGCACCACGGGGTCGTCGGCACCCACCCCAATGGCGTGGAGCTGGTCGGCGGGAATGCCGCGTTCGATGAGGGCTCTTCTGACGGCCTCGGCACGCTCGCGGGACAGCGGGATCAGAACGTCTTGCTGCTCGCGGTCGCCCTTAGCCTTGTTCCACCAGAACACCTTGTTGGCGTGCCCCTCAATCACGATAGCGGCAGAACCGTATTTTCTCAGCTGCGTCGCCAGTTCGTTGAGCACATACTCATTCCGGCGGGCTAGGTCACGGGGAAGGTCGGTGTAATTGGCCGTGTTTGCCTTGAAGATGATGGGGCCCGAGGGAATTTCCGGGCGGACATTTTTGTCCTTGCTGGGGCCGACTTGAAGTTGCGAGTAGGCTTCGGCGCGGTTCCCCCATTCGTCAAAAATCGACAGCAGAACCTTGTAGGTCGTGTTGGGCTTCAATAATCCGTTCGAGTCGGACCGTCCGTCCCAGACGATGTCGCCGTCGCGGTGGTCTTCGCTGATGAAGTTTTTGAAAACCGTGCCGTCGGGATCGATGATCTGCAAGCGCCAGTTCACCACCTGACCTCCGCCGTTTTTGGTGGTGATCTGGATGTGAAGGGTATCCTTGAGCGACTCACTGGGAAAGTAGGGCTCAGGTTTGATGGTGATCGTGTCTGAAGGGGGGGTGATGTCCAGGACAAAGGGGATCGAAGTTTGGGTATCGGGAGCACGGACTTTCCCGTAGTCCACACTCAGCGAGGCGGTGTAGGTGGCTTCGGGGGCCAGTTTTCCCGCGTCGGTTCGGCCGTCCCAGGTCAAGGTCGGCGGAAGCTTTGCGGCCGTTCCTGTCAAGGTACGCTGAACGCCGTCTTTGGGGTTTTGGAAGGTCACCTTCCAGGACTGGACGTCCTTGGCGTCGGCGAACTTGAGGTCAAAGGTCAAGAAGTTGTTGGGAGCGTCAGCTTTGGGTGAAAAGCCCCCCTTTTCGGGCTGAATCGAGTTGACGTCGGGCTTGGCCGCTGCGGCGGGTGGGGTGTTCACCGTGGGCTGGGCGGGCGGCTGGGACGGACACCCTGTGAGGGTCAGCGCCAAAGCCCCGACGATCAGAAGAAGCTGATAAGAACGCAACATAAAAACACCTCTTTTAACTTTGTTGTACTAAAGGCTTTTACAAAAAAGCTTGCCAAGCTCTGTTTTGTTTCCGTGTGCAAGAAACTCGCATCGCCGAATTATAAGACAATATCACGGTTTGAGCGTGACAGGAGAACGTGCTTATATTATTCTCCCCGCTCTTATCGTGTCCAGTCAGGCACAAACTGAAGAGGCTACTCAAGCCGAATTTTGCCCCGCCGAGACGGATGGAAGGCCAGGGCGACCAGCCATCGGATGGCCAGCAGAGAAAGAAGGCACAAAACAGTTAAAATCAACGTCAGGACGGCGATAAAGGTTCCCAAGCCTCCATAAACCGTCTCGGTCAGGCAAGCCAAGCGAAACCAGCCTAAGCCGATCCCTTCGTGCATCAGGTGGGTGGTAATAACGCGGTAGGGGTGTTTGGGGACAGGAATCGTCTCGATCCGTGTTTGCGGGTCGACCACTTTTCGGTCAATGGGTGCCGGCAGCTGGTAAAGTGGTGAGGTGACGTCTAGATTGATCGCGTGGTTGGATGAAGCGATGACCGCGTTGAGTTCGTCAAAAACATAAAGTGTTGTCTTGTAAGGCTGGGGAAAGTTGGCCCTTTTTTCAACGTACTCCCGAACAAAGCTCACGAAATCCTGGGCTCCGACGGCTTGAGGGGCCTTGGCGTCAAAGTAAGTCATCAGGGCGCTTTGGATGGAACGCGCCTCGGAGGTCAGAAAGGCGTCCAGGCTGTCACTCAAGTTGTTTCTGTACCAAAGGATGCCAACCAGATCGGCGACGGCAAACAGAAAGAAAAAAAAGAGTGAAAACGAGAGGATCAGTTTTTTCTGTACTGTACGTTCGGGATTTGAAGTATCTTTTGAGGGTGTTATCATAACGAAGACAGAATGGGTTGTTGTGAAGAAAAAAGTCAATACGTTAATAGTTAGGGCCTCTACTGCACAACGTGTGCTTGAAATCTGAATTAAAGTATTTTACTGTCTCTTAATGAAGATCAGATTTTTCGAGGAACTCAGGCCGCGAATTTCTAGGCTATATCACTCTTCCAAAGCTCTCCCCGAGAGCACGATCCTCCTTGTCCAATCCAGCGTGTATGCTTTGGCCGCGGCCTTGACAGCGGTTCTTTTCTTAACGTTGACGAACCTCCTTTTCCGCGCCACCTTCGGAAACTTTGTTCATCTGGCTCTGCCCTGGTTTCTTTTCTGGAGTTTTGTGACGATCATGGGCACTTCGGTGCTTGTCGGGTTTTTGATCGACAAGGTCAGTCCCGAGGCCGTCGGCAGCGGGATTCCTCAGCTCAAGGCCGCCTACTGGAAAGACCTCGGGTACATCCCCCTCAAGCAGGCCGTGGTCAAATTTGCGGCGGGTATCCTGAGTATCGGCGGAGGCGCCAGTCTGGGGCGCGAAGGACCCACGCTCTTTATGGGGGGCAGTATCGCCTCAAGCATCGCTGGTTTTTTTCGTGTGCCGCGTTTTTCTCGCCGAAGCCCGGCCATCGTGGGCGCGGCGGCGGGCCTGGCGGCCGCGTTCAACACACCCCTGGCGTCGATCACCTTCGTCCTTGAAGAAATCGTCGGGGACATCAACAGCCGAACCATAGGCCGTATCGTCTTGGCCTCGGTGATCGGTGCTTTTGTCGTCTACGCTTTTATAGGCAGGCAACCGGCCTTCACAGTCCCCAATATCGATCAGGTGACCTGGATCCATTATTTCATCGTGCCGCTGGCGGCACTTTTGGCGGCCTTGGTGGGTGTCGCTTTCCAACGGGGGGCCCTGAGCTTAAGGATGAAGTGGCGGCAGCAAAAAAGGGTGTCGCGATTTTGGAGCCCTTCGGTCGCGGCCCTGTTCACCTGGGTCCTGGGCGTTACAGGCTACCTGTTGACCGGCAAACTGGGAGTTTTTAGCTTGGGGTACGAAGACTTAAGTCAGGTTCTGAACGGGCATTTTCTTTGGC
>JABEVL010000280.1 GCA_013043995.1 Spirochaetales bacterium
CCGTACCCGGGTTCAGCAGGAGTACTACCTGGTCAACCTGGACCCCTCTTCCTTTTTGGCGCTCAACGATCCCAGCTCGGTTGTCCCCCTTTCACGGTGGGACCATTCTTCGTTCGTGGGAGCCTACCGTGTGGTTGCTGTGGTACCTGCCGACGCCCTCTGGCAGGTGGATACAGTTCAGGGCTCCGGACTAACCCCCGCCAAGTTTCAGAAAGACACCGACTTCGGCGGCCAGGCCTGGATTCAGCAACTCGCGCAGAGCGTCACGGGTCCTTCAGAAACCCCCTTTGAAAAGACCCTGGCGATCGAAACCTTCCTCAAACAACACTACTGGTACTCTCTCGAACCCGGTTCGGCTCCCGACGGCAACCAGCTCAAGTATTTTTTGACCACCGCCAGAAAAGGCTATTGCACCTACTTTGCTTTTGCCATGGCCCTTATGCTGAGAAGCGTCGGGGTGCCCGCACGGGTGGCTGTCGGATTTTTTACCAATCCCGAAGAAGGACTTCTGGGGTTCTACCCAGTCCGGGCTCTTCAAGCCCATGCCTGGGTCGAAGTGCCCTTTGCCGGCTGGGGATGGATTCCATTTGATCCGACCAGCGATCGGCCTGCCCCGGGCGAAAACTTCGTCAATCCTCCCGTCCTTTCCCCCGACAAACTCGCCAGCCTGATCGAAGAAATCCTCAAGGCCGACCCGCAACCTGCCGCCACCGCCAACCGTTCCGCCGCTCCGAGCCTCTTGGAAAATCTGTGGGAAACGACGGCCCGGCAATGGCAAACCTGGTGGTGGCTCGACCTGGCGGGCGTTTACCTCGCGGTGATTCTTATGTCGCCGTGGGTCTTCCGCTGGGTTTGGCAGGCGGCCTCTCCCCGCCGGCGTACAGAACTGCTCTACCGCAGGGCCCGGCAGGAGCTTAAAGCCCCGGGTTTGAAATTTTCAGAAGGGCAAACGCCCCTCGAAACGGCGGCGTCGATTTCAAGACACCCGCAAAGCTCCCCCGCCTCACCTGATTTTTTGCGGCTTGTCCACGAACTTCTTGCCGCACGTTACGCTCCCTCTTACACCGTCGAACAGAGCCGCCTCGCGTGGAAAGTTTTTCTGCAGGGACGCCCTTCCCGTCGAACCGCCTCCCCCAAGCGGTCTTTGCTCTTCATCTTTTTTCCGTTTCTTCGAGGTTGGTTATGAAAGTCGCAGGGCTTTTTTTTGTCGCGTTTGCCGTCCTGAGCGCTTCCGTCTCCGCTCAGGAAGCCAATTTACCGGCCCTGCTGCATCAAGCGCGGGCCGCCCTTGACCAGGAAAACTATCAAACCGCGGTTCAAACTTTCCTGGCCGCCCGCAAGCAATTCCCCAACTCCGCCGCTCCGGCCCGTGAATTGGGCGACCTTTACGAGGGACAAAAGCTCTACAAACTCGCCTTGGAACAGTACAGCGCCGCCGTTCGCCTCGACCCGGGTGACCCGAAACTCCGTCTTTCCGAGGCCGAATCGCTGTCGTACCTCGACCAAAACGCACGGGCCATCACCGTGCTTGAAACCGCCCTCAAGGACTTTCCTCAAAACAAGAACACTGCTCAGGCCCTCGGCTGGCTGTATTTCAAGACAGGCCAAAACCTCAAGGGGACGGCCCTGATTGAAAATATCCTCAAGACCACAGGTCCAGACCAAAACCTCGAGATGACCCTCGGCATCCTCTACTCGGGCCTTTACGAGTACCAGAACTCACGTAGGCACTACCTGAAAGCCATCGATTTGGCCCAGGGGAACTCCCCTCCCGAGCGCCACTTCCGTTCGATCTGCTGGTACAACCTTTCCTTGCTTGAAAAGAACTTCAACAGGAACGACCTCGCCTTCCAGGACCTGCAGAAATCTCTGGACGCCGAAAACCGAGCGGTGACCTGGCTGGCCCTTGGTGAGCTTTTTCAAGCCCAGCTCGACGTCCCTAAGGCCTACAACGCTTTTCAAACCTCGGCCAAAACCGACGAGACTCCGCTTTCTTTCTACGATCTTGCCCTTCTCGACATCCAGGAAGGCCAACTGGACCAGGCCATGGCCGAGGCCCGCAACGCCCAGGATTTTCACGACGACAGCTGGATCTACGACTTTGGGGTCACCAAAACCCAGTTTTCCCGGGACATGGCCTTGCTGTGGCGCGATCTGTGGAAAGCCAAGGCCAGAGCTTTGAACCTTCAGCCGCGGCCCCACTGGTGGGATTATTTCTCCTGGTTCACGAAAAAAGTCCTGTGGTCAATACAAGCCTGGTACTGGGATCAGCGTTACAAGGTTTTTCAGGTCGACCTTGCCCAATCCGCTCAAAAAGCAGGCAACACCCCAGAATCCTGGTCGGATTATGCTCTTGCCAACCGCGACCACCCCGAGGTTTCGCTCAAGTACCTGGCCAAGTTGCGGGCTTTCGAGGTTCCCCTCAACCCCTCGGCCCTCCCTTCCTACTTATCCGAGGAGGGGCGGATCCGTCACGACCCAGGCCTTTTGGAACGAGCGATCGCCCTGTTTAAAACCCCAGACCAAAAAGCCGAAATGGTGGAAACCGAGATGCTTTTGGCCGAAAATCTCAGGGCCCGGGGCGCCCCAGTGTCGCAGTGGTACCCCTGGCTCAACCGCGTATGGGCGAACCAGCCGGGAGCCCTCTACATCCACGGC
>JABEVL010000281.1 GCA_013043995.1 Spirochaetales bacterium
CGAGTATTTTGCAGAGTTTGCCAAGTTGTTTGTTGACGGCGGAGCGAGCATCGTCGGCGGCGATTGCGGAACGACCCCTGAGCACACAGAAAAGATGGCCCAGGCGATCTTGAATTTTGACGCGGGACGCCGCCAGATCCGCTGGACGGCGACGGCTGAAATCGCCGAGATTCCCCCCGTTCCTTTAAGCCGGAGGTCGCGTTTGGGGACGGCTTTGGCCGAAGGCCGTTGGGTCAGTCTGGTTGAGCTGGTCGCTCCTTTGGGAGTTGAGTTGGCGCCTTTGATCGAAAAGGCCAAGGCCCTGGAGTCGGGGGGAGTGGAGTTTGTGAACTTTCCCGATGGGCCTCGGGCAAGCGCCAGGCTGAGCGCCATGATCGCCGCCGTTGAGGTTTCACGAGCTACCCGCCTAGAACCGGTTTTGCACCTGGCCTGCCGGGATAAAAATCTTATCGGCCTTCAGGGCGATCTTTTCGGCTATCACGCCGCGGGTCTGCGAAACGTTCTGCTGGTTACAGGTGATCCTCCCAAGGTCGGAAAGTACCCCAACGTGACGGGCGTTTTTGACACCGACTCGGTCGGACTTACGAAGATCGTACGGCGTTTTAACGGCGGGATCGACATGGGCGGCGAAGCCCTGCCCACACCGACGAGCTTTGTTCACGGCACGGGCGTGAACCCCGCTTTTCCCGTTCCGGAGCAAGAACTGGACCGCGCTTTGCAAAAGGCAGAGGCGGGAACTGAGTTTTTTATCACTCAACCTGTTTGGGACGCCGATCAGCTGGAAAGGTTTTTAGATCAGCTCCAAAAAACGGGTAAACCCGTATTTTTAGGGGTTTGGCCGCTGGCCAGTTACCGCAATGCCGTGTTCTTGGCCAGCGAGGTTCCCGGGGTCGTCATTCCCAGAAAAGTCCTGGACAGGATGGAGCGCCACCAGGACAAGGAATCCGCGCGGGCTGACGGAGTGGCCATCAGCCGTGAAATCATCGACAGGCTCCGCTCGCGGATTCAGGGCATCCAGGTGAGTCCGCCGTTTGGAAACGTCAAAACGGCCCTGGAAGTTTTAAAGGGCTACTGAAGCCCAAGGCTTCGACGGTGAAAGAACCGCCTCAGGGGCGGCGCAGCAGGTTCACAACCGAGGCACTTCTCCGCAAGAAAGCTCCATGAAGAACTTTGTTCCGCCTTCGGTTCGCGATTGGATCTTCAGCTCCGATCCGAGACGATGCGCGAAAAGCCTTGCCAGGCGCAGGCCCAGGCCGGTTCCCCACTCTCCGGAGGTTCCTTGGCTTGATTCCAAAACCGATTCCCGCTCCCAGGCCTGCAACTGCCGTTCGCTCATTCCCACCCCGTCATCTTGGACAGAAAGCATCACGCGCTTCCTTTCTCCGTTTTGTGCGATCATTTCTATTTTTCCGCCGGGGCGGCAGAACTTGATCGCGTTACCCACAAGGTTGCTGAGGATGGAACGTAAAAACATCGGGTCACCCACGGCCCAAAGCCCGTTGGGGCAAACCACTTTCAGCTGCAGGTTTTTAGCTCGGACCAATCCTTCGACCTGTTGGGCCACTTCCTTGAAAAGGTCCTCAAGCGGAACCTGGCGAAGGTGGGGCTGCAACTGGCCGCTGTCGGTTTCTGCCCACAAAAGGAGGTTGTTGGCCAGGGCTAGGGTTGAAGCCGCAGAATCGGCAAGACCTTCAAGGGCTTCAGTCACCTCAGCGTCTTCGAATGTTTTCCAGTTTTCGCGAAGGAGCGAGGAGAGACCGAGGAGACTGCCAAGCGGCGAGCGAAGATCGTGGGCGACGATCGACAAGATGTACGCCTTCTGCTGGTTGCTTTTTTCAAGCGCGATGTTTTTGGCCCGGAGTTCAAACAGCCGAACCACCTGTCCTGCCAGGATTTTCAAGGCATCGAGCTGGTCCTGGGTGAGCTCTCTAGGTTTTCTGTCGATGGCGCAAAGGGTGCCCAAGGCGTGACCTTTGGCCGTCACCAGAGGAATCCCTGCATAAAACCGGATGTTGGGGTCGCCTGTCACCAGCGGGTTGTCCGAAAAGCGCTCATCCCGTGCGGCGTCAGAGACGATGAAGGGACTCCCCCGCACGATGGCGTGGGCGCAAAAGGCCAGGTCACGGCTTGTCTCGCGGACCCCTAGACCCGTGACGGCCTTGAACCACTGGCGTTTCTCGTCCAGCAGACTGATCAAGGCGATGGGTGCTTGGCAGATTTTTCCCGCGAGCTGGGTCAGATCGTCGTAGGCCTGTTCAAAGTCTGTATCAAGGATGTTGAGAGCTTTGAGCTCGTCGAGCCGTTCTTGTTCGTCTTCGGGCAGGGGAGCAGCGTGCACTGGGACAACCTCTTTTAGAAAACTATGAAAGCAAGATACCTCAACGGCGTCTTTCTGGAAACCATTTCAGGGCCTTTCAACTTTTGGCAAGGAACCCGCGTGCTCATTTTGACAGCTTGAAGGGGATTGGATACATTGGGGAAGAGATGGGAGTGATCCCCCTTTCTGCTAAATGGTTTCTGAAATTGTCCCTGGTGAATCTGATGGAGGAGTTTTTATGGAAACGACGCGGCGCTTGGCCTTGGTTACGGGGGCCTCTTCGGGAATCGGGGCTCAGATCGCCCTGGAATTGGCAAGGAACTCTTTTGATCTTTTTTTGACGGGCAGGGATGCCCAACGCTTGGAAAGCGTCGCCGTCTCGGCAAGGTTGGCCGGGGCTCAGGTTGAGACTTTGGTGCTCGATCTGGCCAAGGTCGGGGCTGCCCAGGCTTTATCCAAGCACTTTGAGGAACGCGAGCTTTCTGTCTTGGTCAACAACGCAGGCTTCGGCAGTTCGGGTGACTTTGCCCAGATGGATCCCCAAACTCTTGAATCGATGATTTTGCTGAACGTTTCGACGCTCACCCTGCTTACACGTCTTCTTTTACCCAACCTGCTTCGCCAGCCAGAGGCTCGTGTTCTGAACGTGGCAAGCACGGCAGCCTTTTCACCGTGTCCAACCCTGGCCGTCTACGCAGCGACCAAAGCCTACGTCCTGAGCTTCAGCGAGGCTTTGGCGACCGAACTTCAAGGCACCGGCGTAAGCGTTACGGCGGTTTGTCCTGGGGCGACCGTGACCAACTTTGCCCAGACGGCCGCGCTCAACGTCACCCAGTTTTCGCGGGGCGCCATGAGCGCCGAGCAAGTGGCGCGCCAGAGTGTCCGGGCCCTGTTGAGGGGAAAGCGTTCCCTCGTCACCGGCTGGCCGAACGCGGCGATGGCGTTCTTGACCCGACTGACCCCCCGTTCACTCGCCGCAGGAATTGCCGCTTCGATCCTTAAAAACAATTGAGTCAGGGCAGAAATTTTCTCTTTGACTTGACGCACTCTACCAGACAAGTAACTGGCTGCCGGGCGGTCAATCGTATTTATAAGCGGAAACCAGAATGACGAGTAAACGTTTAGAAAGTCCTTTTGGCTTTCGTTTTGTTGCCCCCTTGGCCCTGGGGTCAACCCTTAACCCCATGAATTCCACAATGCTCACGACGGCCTTGGTGCCGATAGCTCAAAGTCTCCACGTGGGCGCTGCCCAGACGGGGTGGCTCATCGCGGGTTTGTACATGACCAGCGCGGTGGCTCAACCGACGATGGGGCGCCTTGGAGACCTGTTTGGACCTCGGCGGGTTTACCTGGTGTCTCTGCTGCTTGTGGCACTGGCCGGTGTGCTTGGACAAATTGCTTCGTCGTTGTTTGAGCTTGTTTTGGTGCGCATTTTGATTGGTGTGGGAACTTCAGGGGCCTACCCCGCCGCAATGAGGCTTTTCCGCAACCGTGCGGACGCTCTGGGAACACCGCCTCCCCGCGTGGCTATGGGGGTGATGTCCTTGGCGGCCATATCGACGGTAGCCGTTGGGCCTCTGTTGGGCGGGCTTTTAACCCTGGCGTTCGGCTGGCACGCGATTTTTGCCGTCAATCTCCCCCTGGCGTTGTTGGCGGGGTTTTTTGTTTTACTCTGGATTCCCCGGGACCCGCCGCAAACCCAGGGAATCAGGGTTCTTTTAAAAGAAATAGACTTGAAGGGAGTAGGACTTTTTACGGGTTTTCTTGTGAGTCTGATGAGTCTTTTGATGAATCAGAAGGGTTTCTCGTGGGTCTCTTTGGCGGCCGCCGTGGTATTTGCCCTGGTCCTTGGGGCGTATTCACGAAAAAAGGATAAACCCTTTCTGGACGTCAGGATGTTGGCCCGGAACAAACCGCTCGTCGTTACCTACCTGAGGGTATTGGCGGTAACGACGATCACCTACAGTGTGTTTTATGGCTTTGCCCAGTGGCTTGAAAGTTCACCGGGGCTGTCCGCCGCTCAGGCTGGATTGGTCACGCTTCCGATGTCGGTCGTTGCTGCGGTTTCATCGGTGAGCGGTGTGCGGACAAAGGGCCTGCGGGGTCCGCTGGCGGTCAGTATCGGGGCGGCAGTCTTGGGATGCGCGGGCTTGCTGATCATGGATCACGCGAGTTCGTTATGGCTGATCACCGGGGCTTTTATTTTCTTTGGGATTCCTCAGGGGGCGTTCTCGACGGCAACCCAAACGGCCATTTACCTGCAAGCTCCTGCGAAAGACATCGGTTCTGCGGCGGGTCTGCAGCGCACCTTCGGCTACATCGGGGCGATCGTTGCGGCGAGCCTGCTTTCGTTCACCTATGCTTCCAAAGCTTCGGACCTCGGCCTTCATGAACTGGCCTGGATTTTGGGCGCCGCCAGTGTGGTTCTCTTTATTCTGACGTTATTCGACAGAACGATTCCGCAGGCCTCGGCTTTGACTTCCCCACCGCGTCACCCGTAAATTAAAGAGGTTCTGAAATCAAGGAGTTTTTATGCCACTGACAAAATTGGACCCGCTCACGGCACTCATCGTTGTTGACCTGCAAAAGGGCATTACCGCCATGCCGACAACCCCTCATCCGATCTCCGAGGTCGTCGCCCGCTCGGCCGAACTCGCCCGAGCCTTTCGCAAAAAAGGGCTTCCTGTCGTGTTGGTCAACGTCAAAGGAGGGGCCCCAGGACGTACCGAAAGCGGGCCGATGGGCGGGGTGCGTGCCGTCGATTGGGCCGAACTTGTGCCGGAGCTTGAAGTTCAACCCAGTGATCACCTGGTGACAAAGATGCAGTGGGGTTCCTTTGAAGGGACTTCGCTCGACCAGTACCTGCGGCGGAAGGGCGTGACCCAGGTTGTCATTACGGGCGTTGCCACGTGCTTTGGTGTCGAGTCCACAGCTCGGGCCGCCCACGAGCTCGGCTACAACGTCACCCTGGCGATCGACGCCATGACCGACCGCGACGCGGCGGCTCACCAGCATAGTGTTGAAAAAATCTTTCCGCGTTTAGGGGAAACGACGACGACGGAAGTCCTTTTGAAACAACTGTCAGGAACCCTGTGAATCATGGGGTGGAGCGCGCCGGGTTGTAGATCGGCGCTCCTGACTCTTGATAAGCTTGCAAGACGGCGCAAGCCTGGACGCGCATAACGTCGGTTTCCAGGCTGATCCCCCTTTTTCGCCATTCGCCTTCCCAGTCCTGGGGCAGAGGACCCTCGTCAGAACCCGCCAGGGCTTCGACGTCCTTTGCGCGCGCGCCCGTCACAACGCGGCTCAAACCCGACCAAAAGATCGCCCCGTAGCACTGGAGGCAGGGTTGAGAGCTGGTCACGAGCTCAAGTCGCCTCTTGCCCAGGTCGTGCGTCAGGAGAGCCTCTTGAGCCAGGAGAAGGGCAAGAATCTCGGCGTGAGCCAAAGAGGTGTGCTGAGGAACGACGACATTGACGCCCACGGAAACCAGCCTGTAGGCTGGAAGCTCAAAAACCGCTGCCCCAAAAGGTCCTCCGGTACCCTGAACGAGGTTTTCCCTCGAAAGATCGATAGCTAGACGCATACGTTCTTGGGTTTGGGAAAAATCATAGGTTTGGTTTTGGATAAAGGAGTGGACCCAGGCCGGGAGCCTTAAACCTGCACTTTCTTTTATCGTTGGGAATACTTGGGCCACGCGACCTCCTGCAGAATCTAGGGCCGGAACCCGAGCGTTCTAGCTTAAAGAATTTCTCAGGACAACCGGCTCAGCAGACCGCATCGAACTGATCGTCATGAGAATTTTCAGGCAAGCCCGAGCAGGTTGCCCCGAGGGACTGTATACATGACTCGCATAAAATGGTCATTCCCCAAAGTGTTGCGGCAGGCTCTCCGCACAGCTGACAGGTTTTTTGCTCGTTTTCTTTAGGAATCTGGACAGGATTCATGCTTCTTTTTTGGCATAAATCCTTTATACTGTAAAGCATGACTCCCTCGAATCTGAGTGATACGAAACTGCAAAAGACATTTTCGGAAGAGAGGCTTGTTCGCGTAAACAGTGATTGGGTAACCCTGAACTCCCGCAAGCTGGCTCTGCTTTCCCGCCAGCTTTACCTGCTTAAAGCAGCCGACGGAGATACCTTCCTGATCGAACCTCTGGCCCTGGACGACTTTTTTTCGATACCTGAAAAGGATAGGGCTCAGCTCAACCTGGCGATCGACCGGCCTCCTGCCAAGGATGCGTTTCAAATCCGTTGGGCAGAGCTGATGGAGATGACAGCGAGCGAAAGGGTTCAGGAACTTTCCCAGCAGCGGGAAAACTTTGAGGCCAAGCTGTCCGCCGTTTCAAGCCCAGAGCAGAAGGTGGCCTTGGCGAGCGAAATTGCTGAGACCGCATTTTTAATCAACAGGGCTTGCCTGAGTCTGAACAAAAACGGAGACGACCCCCAGGATGCCACGTTGGTGGCTGAAACCCTGGCCATCACCAATTCGGTGCTGGCGTTGATTATGGAAACGCCGCTGGCAGTTTCTTTGTTCAGGACTTTTCAGGCCAAGACTCAGAGCCCAACGTTAGCCCACGTCACGCGTGTTTTTGCCATGGCGACAGGCTTCCTTTTGTACTACAACCGCCAGCGGCAAGCCGGACTTGCGGCTAAGATCCGTATCGTTTTTCCCCAGGAGTACGCGTCAATCTACAGGGAGCTTCTTCCTTCACTGAATGAGTCCTGGATCAAGGCAGACAACTTGATCCGTCTTCCGATCCTTTCACGAGACCAAATTCGCATTCAGTCGCTTGGTGCCCTACTTCATGACGTCGGCAAGGTGACAGACCTGGACTACTTTGATGGTTCGGCGCCCAAGGACGACATTAAGATTCGGATGCACCCTATCACGGGAGCGGGGATTTTTCTGCGCACCTACGGAACTAACTACGAGGATGCCATGTACATTGTCGGGGACCATCACAATTACCTCTTTAATCCCGAAGGGTACGGCTTGACCCAATGGGAACGCAACCGTTCGCAACGGACAACTCCCGCCCCCCAGTGTTGCATTGCCGACTCGTTAGCGACCTACACTTCGGGCGAAGCTCTTTCCTATTTCCCCGTTGAAATGTGTGCTCTTGTCGATGTCTACGACGCCTTGTCCGACCCTTCACGTCAGTATCGGAAGCCCCTGAGCTCGTACCAGGCCCTGGCTTTTATGAACGAAACTTTCGTTAAAACGCACAAGCTGGATCCTGTGCTGTTTGACGTGTTCATCGATTATCTCAAGACCCTCGATTCATCGCTGTCACCCGAGCTTGGCTTTACGCCGAAATACCAAAGAAGAAGGTGAGTTACTTTCCAAGATGCGAGAAAGCCGACAAGGGTGACCGTGTCGGCGGGGTGACCGTCTCGATGGCTGAGGTGCTGTTCTTCTGATCATCCAGGTCGATCAAGAGCACTCGCTTGCCCGTGAGAGCGAAGGCGTGCGCCAGGTTC
>JABEVL010000282.1 GCA_013043995.1 Spirochaetales bacterium
AGCTGGGTTTCTTGGTCAACCGCTGAAAGTGGGGTGACCAACCCTAAAATCAAAAATACGGCGCCGCCCAACCTTGCCAAAATTGAACACTCCAAAAAATGCATCCCGGGAAGCCTCCTACATCCATGAAACGCGATCCTGTGCGGCACGGCTTCAGGCTCTGATTCCGAACGAGGGAACTCGACTTTGACATCTTTAGAACTCGTGAAGCGGCCTTCAGCTGTTTTGCGTTTCATTCTGGGAACGAAAGGAGAATCATGCATGTTAAGAATTGCAGTCCTTGCAGGTTTTGTTGGGCTTTTTCTGGGATGTTCTTCACCGCCCTTGTCCGAGTCCGCGCTTCGTGCTTACGTCGACGCCAAAAATGCCTACGAACACGGGGATTTTACACGCAGCAAAACTGGTCTCAGCGCAATCCTCAAAGACCGGCCTGATTTTTTTCAAGCCCGGTTCCTTCGTGCCAAAATCGAATTTTTTTCCAACGATCTCATCTCCAGCCAAAACGACCTCCAGAGGGTCACCAAAGAACATCCCGACCATCTTCAAGCCCGCTTCTGGTCAGCCCTTGTCGATCTGCAGTCGGGAAGGGTTGAGGACGCCGCTCACCGTATCGATGACCTCTTGGCCCTTGACCCGCAAGACTACCGTCTCCTTTACGAACGTGGACTTCTCTACCTTAAAAAAGGCGATGTCAAAAACGCCCTCGACTTTTTCCATCAAGCTTCTCTCGACGAAGCTGACCTGGCAAAACCGCGTCTTGAGGCCGGCAGGCTCTTTTACACATTGGGAGACTCTTTTCAAGCCCAGGAGCAACTGGAACGAGCCAAGGTGCTCGTCGGTGAACGTTCGCCCCTGAGCGCAACTCTCACCACGCTCATCACGACTGTTCAGTCAGAGAAGAAAAAATCTTCTGCAGCCTCGAAGAGTCAAGCCCGATGAGAATGACCTTCACCCTGTTGGTTTACGCTGTTTTGACCTCGTGTGCCCAATTGCCCCCGCCCCGGTCCGGAGCCTCTTTTCTGACAGAACAACCTTTAGGGTTTCATTTCTCCCCGGGCGGAATCCATTGCGGCAACCCCCTGCTCCCCTCTCCCGAAAGTCTCCAGGCTGCCTCCCTAGTCCGGGTGGTGGCGGAAAAAAATGGCTTTCAAATCAAGGAAGGAGCACCAGAGTCCGTTGAGCTCGATTACAACGAAGTCGACTATGACCTGAGCCTGGAAACCGTCCATTCGTTGACCGCTTTTCTGACCTTGAGAAACACGGAAACACAAAAAATCTTGGCGACGGTTTTTGTCAGTGAAGACTCAGGAAGGACCCTGGACTCGTGGTCGGTGCTTTATTCACTCGTGGACAGTCTGTTCAAAAAACTGCACGAAGAGCTGGATCAACGGTTTTCAAAACCATGAAATTCGTTCTGATTTGGGGTCTTCTTTTGACGGGACAGATTGCTTTAGCACAAAGCCTCACCTTAAGTCTGAAACAAGCTGAAGACAGGGCCGTGGCGGTGTCCACCAACCTCGCAATGGAAAGATCCCAAGCGGCCTTGGGCAAACTCCGTTACGACCTGGGTTGGCGGGCCTTTCTCCCGACCTTGAGTTTCGGTTATTCCGAAAACGACTCGATCGTCACGGACTCCCCCGACTCTTTTGACAAACAGCTGTACACGACGATCAAACAAACTGTGTTTGACGGGGGAAAATCCTTCCGCGACCATCGGCTCTCGGCTCTTCAACTCGAGCAGACCTTCCACGAACTCGAAGTGGACAGGCGCCTCCAACGTCAAAAGGTCTGGGAGCTTTACAAGAACCTTGAGTTGGCTCAGAAAAGATTCGAAGTTTTAATGCAGGGCTACCGTCAGGCGGTCGAGGAAGAAAAGCTCAGTGAGGCGCGGCAGGCGGTCGGAGAAATCACCCAGCTCGACGTGCTCGACGTTCAAGTCCAGGTGTCGCAGTTGAGTGACCAGGTCGATGAAGCTCGGCTCGCCGTCACCGATCACGCCACCCGCCTGCGTGAACTCCTCAAATTGAGGCCGGGCACGCCTCTTCTGCTTGCAGATCCTCTGGACGGAACCTACTCAGGCTTTCCTATCGTCGATTCCCCAGCAATATTCCTTAGACAAGCTGAGACCGCAAGCCTGGAATACGCCAAGTTCCGGTTAAACATCAGAGAAGTTGCAACCCAACGTGAAGCGATGACTTGGTCCTGGCTTCCAAGCGTCGAGGTTGAAACGACCTTGTCCGCATCAGCGTCAAACTTCCCCTTGAGGCAGCCCGGCGTCAACGTGTCAGTTTCGCTCAGGTTTCCTGTTCCATACTCACCAGTCAGTTTTTCTTTGGGAGGGGGCTTCCAGGGTGACGTCTCGCGCAGCAGAACTGTCGCCAGTTCGACAGAGGTCTTGTCGGACCTATCCTCTCTCACGGCCGGAACAGAACTTTCTCTCAAAGTCATCAACTTGCAGGACAAGATCACCACCTGGAAACAATCGATCCTCGATCAGTCTGAAGACTTTATCGAAGGGTACAAGATCCGCCAGCACAAGCTGGAGACTCTTCGTCAGATTCTCCAATTGGAGCACCAGAGAGAAAGCTTGCTGAAGGAGCGTCTGAAAGTCGGCGAGATCAAACCCGCCGAGCTTTTGATCGAACAAGGAAAAGTTCTGAACGCATCGAACGATGTTTGGAACGCCGTCGTCGACCTCATGCTGCAAGAACGCCGGTTTGAAACAATTCTTGGGCTTCCCGAAGGAGGTCTGAAACGCCTGGAGGCACGCCCTTGAAACTCCATCGGTTTGGGCTTTTTGCATTTCTTGTTTTAACGGGGTGTTCAGAACCTCCTCAGACCCCCCGGATTGGAGTCCCCACGGTGCACGTGGTTCATCTGGATTTTCAAACCATGACCCCCGAGGTCAAGTCTTTTGGAAGTCTCTCGTTTGCGCATAAGGCTGAGCTGACGAGTGTTGTCGCGGGAACTGTTGTTTCTCCCTTGCCTGAAGAAGGCCGCCCCGTTGTGAAGGATCAGGTTCTCTGCGTGCTTCAAAACGATCAAATCACCATCCAGCAGTCCCAAGCCCGGCACGAGTTTTCTGCAGCAAAAGCGGGTGTTGAACTCGCCGAAGCTAAACTCTGGCAGGCTCGACTCCAGTTTGAAACACGGCGTCTATCGCTTACCAAAACCGAAAATCAACTCCAGCAAAAAAAACTCGAACTTGAAGAAGCGCAAAAAATCTTGGAGGGCAAAGAAAAGCTTTATGAACTTTCTGGAGTGTCAAAGCAGGAGCTTGAGACACTCAGGTTGAAAGTACTGGCCGACAAAACTGACCTTGAGGCGCTGAATGTTGACTTTCGAGCCCAGCAGATCGGACTCAGAGATGCAGATATTCTTGCGTTCGGGTTGAAGGTTGCCTCAAACAAGGCCGAGAAAGGACGAATTCTTGAAAACATCAACACCACGGTCGAACGTGCCGAACTTGATTCGGCACGAGCCAACCTTGAAAAGGCCCAGGGTGACGTCGACGCGGCCAGTCTTCTGGCGGAAGAACTGACTGTACGCTCGCCACTCTCAGGAATCCTGGGAGCACGCTACGTCGAGCAAGGAGAACACCTGACGCAGGGGAATAAGATTGCCACAGTCTTTGACGATACGGCCATAGACGCTGTGGTCCCCGTCCGTGAAGAAGAAGGCCTCGCTCTTCGTGTGGGACAAAGTGCCCAGGTATGGATCGACGCTTTGGGAAGCACTCCTTTTCGGGGCTTTGTCCGAGTCATTTCACCCATCGTTGACCCAACTTCAGGACACTTTACCGTCAAGGTCAGGCTGCAACTCAGGGACGTGCACCTCAAACCTGGGCTTTTTGTCCGAGTGACCATACCCTACGGGACAGCGGCTCAGTTTCTTGTACTTCCTCAGGAAACCTTGATGGAAAAACGCAACGACACTGCAAGGGTCTTGACGGTCGTGAACCTGCGGTTGATCGAACGCCGTGTGACCCTTGGCAAAGAAGTACCAAATGGCTGGGTTGTTACGGCAGGGGTGAACGCCGGGGACGTCCTTGTGAAAGAACCGTCCCCGCTTTTAAGGGAGGGTGATCGTGTCGAAATCTCCTCCTAAAATTCAATTATTTTACTTTGTTCTGGCCACGGGAATCTTGGGAAGCTGTTCGGTCATCGATTTTACGCCGATGAACGTTGCGCTCCATCCGTCACAGCCGGGAGTAATCGTTGCCTCGACGGATCCCATCCGAATCGATTTTTCGTTCGAAATCCAACGCTCGACGGCAGAGCGGATCACATCGCTTCTCTCGAGCGGGCAGATCGTTCCCGTCGACTACATTTGGTCGGGAAACACGGTGCGCCTGCAGCCACGCTCCCCGCTCGACCCTGGAAGCCGTTACCTGCTTCAAGTCTCAGGGAGTGTTACAGCCCAAAACGGCAGCATCAAAACGGTAAATGACCAAGTTCCATTTTACTTCGAGTTCATCGGCCTCCCCCCCTTCGTGTTGAGCACGAGTCCTAGCACGGGGACAAACCTGGCACCCACCCAAAGCTTAGTCGTTTTTTTCTCACAGGCGATCGATCCCTCCACCCTGACTCACGGTCTTTCGCTCAGTCCAGGCACGCCCTATGCCTCGTCCTGGTCTTCCGATGCGAGGACTCTGACTTTGACCCCTCAGCCCAGGTGGGCTGACCTGTGCCCCCTGGCTCTTTCATTCTCAACTGACCTTAGATCGGCTCAGGGGCAGCCCCTGGCCTCAGCCTGGGCCGGACATTACTGGGTACAAGACGGTTCAGCCTCGCCCGCTGTGAACTCAGCCCTTTTTTATTCGGCTGCGGCCTACCAAACAGCCCAAGCATCCTGCTTGGTTCCGTTGAGTGAAACATCTCCCGGGTGGCAGGATCATTTGGGTTTGAGATTCAACAGGTCTATCGATTTCCAGCAGTTCATCCTTCAAGCTCGGATCGTTCCCCAGATTTCGGGACACTGGGAAATGATCGACCCCACCTTTTTTCTTTTTCATCCCGACCAAGGTTGGAACATGGCAACGAGTTACCTCTTGTCCGTACCATCGTTCAAAACCATCGGAGGAACCGCTTCGGAGGGTCCCTACACGTTCAGTTGGTCCACCGCTGAATCTATTCCCCCACAGCACGTGAGCTTGACGCTCAACGGCATCGGCACCGAACTGGATGTCCCATCAGGAGACTCGGCAACCCCGCCCACCGTCGAGGTCGGCGCAACGGACCAGATTGTCGTTACCTTGGACTTTGACCAAACGATCAGTCCAACGTATGAAACCACATTGGCAAGTTCTTCCCTGCTTACGCCGTTGCTTCCCCTTTCGGCTTCGTCAGCTCAGTTGATCAACCTGACGTGCAGCGCGACACGACTGGTTTTGACTTACAGTCTCGTTCCGCCCCCCGAGGGGCAGAAAGCGCTTTATAAAGTCGTGATTCCCGGCGGAATCGGCTCGATGAACAGTACGGGCTCATACCTGGCTTCAAACGCCCTGTTCGTGTTTGAGGTGGCGCAAGATTGACGGGAACTAGGAACGGAAAAATGGCCAGCGTGCAGAAAAGGACAAAATTTGCCCTCAAAGGGGTCATGATGTTTCTCCTCGGCTCCTGCAGTTTCTGGAACACTTTTGCCCCCCTTGCTATCACAGGGTATTCACCTTCAGGTTCAACTCTCGAAGCAGCCTCACCGGTGTCAGTTTCTGTGAGCTTTAATACAGATCCCGACCACGCAAAGGCCGAGGGCGCTTTCAGCCTGACCGGTGATGGGAACGTCGTGCCAGGCATTTACTCCTGGTCGGGTTCAACCATGTATTTTCAACCCTTCCAACCGTTGTCCGTGGGACCTTTGTACACGCTTTCGGTCAGTTCCGCAGCCGAGACTTCCCTGGGAAACTCTTTGATGAACGAACTCCACCACCAGTTCCGTCTGGGGGCGTCCCCAGGCCGGCCTTCGGTTCTCAGCCTGAGTCCCGCGGATAACTCAACGGTTTCCAACCCCCGCACCCCGTTGGTGTTTACCTTCAACCAACCGATAAACGAAGATTCAGCACTCGCGTCGATGTCGTTTTCGCCTTCATTTAATTTCACCCAAACCTGGAGCCCCGATGCGAAAGTCTGGACCTTGACGCCCCAGAGCGATTGGCCGGCAGATCAAGATCTGGAAGTCTTGCTGACGGCGTCCACGCTTTTCAATCAGGGACGGCAGGCCATGGGGCAAAATTTTTCGTCCCATTTTCGCTACCAGCCCACGGGTGCTGTTCCCTTGAATCTCCTCTGTGTGACGCAGGACAACTTGCCTCCACTTTTGCGTCTGTGTCCCCCTCCCAATTCCTCTTTGGGTCCATCGACGATTCAGACCGGTTGGCCCATCGATTCAGACCTGGTCCTGAACTTTTCCAAGCCCGTGGTTTTGTCCAGTCTGGGCGCCCTGCTCTCAGTACCTGAAGGAATAACGTACACCCTGATGCCCGATCACCAGCTCGCTTCGGCTTCCCCTCGGTTGCACTTTACGGTCCCTCTTCCCTGGAACAAGGTCTTAGGGTTTGCCCTTCAAAGCGGGGTCTTGGACACTCAGGGGCTTGCCAGCACCCAACCGGTTTACTTTTGGATCAAGACCGACAGCCCACAAGAATTTCCCCCAGCGGTAACGCTCTCCGAGTGGAAGGACAGCGCCCAACCCCTCTTTGCGCCCCTGGTCAACTTGAGCAATCAAAAAATTGCGGGGGGAACGGGAACACTGCGCCTGATCGTGGCTCAAGGAACGGCGACAATTTTTTCGCTTTCTGCGTTTCTCGACTGTTTTTCGATCTCGGGAACAGGAGGGTACGCCTTCACCCCTACCTCTGTAAGCGTGACAAAAGATCCAGAATCCACGTCGACACAAACCCTGTGGGTTGTCGATATTCCGATGACGGTGACGACCCCGGGCTTAGTGGGGAGTGTTTCAAGTGTCACGATTCGACTTTCTAAGGCCTATGGCGATGATCATTCCAACGTAATGGCGGGTGACTATGTCCTTGTTTTCTTCGCGTCGTAACGGTTTCCTTCAAGCCTGCGTGGATCGGCCTGTTTCGACGTTGGCAGCCTACGCCGCCTTCCTTGTTTTGGGCGCCTTTGCCCTCTCCCAAATGAAGCTGACCTACTCTCCTGAAATTCCCCAAGCCCGACTCCTTGTCGCCTGCGACGCTCCTGGGTTTCCGCCCGACGAAATTCGCAAGCTCGTTACCCTGCCCTTGGAAGACACGCTTTCGTCGCTCAAGGGACTACGCCGCATGGAATCTTACTCTAAAGCCGGACAAGTCGTGTTCAAGCTCGAGCTGTGGTGGGGAACCGATCTACGCCGGGCGCAGGTCGAGGCTGCCCAGCTCGTCGATTTGGCTTACAGCCGTTTACCGCAAGGAGCGGTTAAGCCGCTCGTTCTTCCCCTGTCGCAAAACGAAAACCCCACGTTTTGGATCGGCATGTTCCCCAAAAACGGTGATTTGGTCCGAGCGCGCGAAGCCGCCGAACGAGAGTTTCGCAACAGGCTCCAGCAAACGGAGGGGGTCGGCGGGGTCACCATCGTGGGGGGGAGAAGGAAGAGGTCCGAGTGGACGTCGATCAGGAAAAACTTTTTGCAAAAGGTCTGACGATGTCCGACGTCGCCCAGTCCTTAGCGAGCGGCAACGTCGAGGTTCCGCTAGGAACCGTCGAATCACAGGGCCGTGAACTGGCGATCAAAGCCGAAGCCAAGGCGGCGACAGTTCCGGACCTCGCGCAAATTCTTATTCTGAGCCGGAATCCTTCTTCGTCTCCCGTCGCTGTCGGCGATGTTGCAAAACTCTTTTTCACTCCCCAACGGCAGGAGTCCTTTTTTGTCGACGGCGAACGCGAAGGCCTGCTTTTTTTGTTGGGACGACAGCCCAGCGCCAGTCCTATCGCCGTCGCCGACCGCCTGAAAGCGAAGGTGGCGGAACTTCAGCAAGAGCAAGGACGAGAGTTCGATTTCCGCCTTTTGTGCGACGAATCTCTTAGCGTTCGGTCGGCCCTCAGCGACTTGGGGTACGCTCTTTTGACGGGCTCGCTGATCGCCTTCGCGACACTTTTTCTTTTCGTACGCGATGTGAGATCAGCTTTGATTCTCACAAGCGCTCTGCCGATTTCGGCCTTGTTCGCTTTTCTGGCGCTCTGGCTTTGCGGCCGGAGTCTTAACGTCATGACCCTGGGCGGGCTTGCCCTCGGCTTGGGAATGCTGGTCGACAACAGCGTGGTCGTTCTTGAAAATTTCGCCAAACGCCTGGGAACACGCCCACCCGATTCCGAAGCCGTGGTTGAAGCTACCCTGGAAATGGCGGGCTCAACGATCGGTTCGACCCTGACGGTCGCCATCGTTTTTGTCCCCCTGATTTTTCTTCCCGGCTCGATGGGCGCTCTGTTTGCAGACCTTTCGCTGGCGGTGGTCTTTAGCATGGCCGCTTCGTTTGTGGTTTCTGTCACCTGGGTACCCGTCCTCTACCGTTGGACCAAACATAGTAAAAACCTCAAGTCGGACAAGGTAGAAAAACACTTTGAAAGGATCTTGAGGTTTGGCTTGCGCCGGCCAGGTTTTCTTTTGATTCCGGTTGTTGGATTTTCCCTTCTGGCCGCAGCCTCCTACCTCGAACTCAAAAAGGAGCTTTTCAACCCCATCGACCAGGGTTTGCTCCAGGTAACCGTCCGATTCGCTCCCGGTCTTAGCCTTGCCGATCTGAAGGAAAAAACCGAAGACGTCAACCGCGCTCTGGCACACTATTCGGGCATCGCACACGTTGTCGGTTTTGGGGGACAAGAAGCCGGTAGCCCCTTTTTTTTGGCCAACCCCCAAAAACCAGCTTGGGAAATCAACGATCTTTTGATTCTGCATCCAGCAGTGAACGCCTTTCGCCTTCGGGCCCAGTTGACCCGTGATTTTCCAGGTCTCTCCGTCACCCTTCCGCCCTCACCGACTGAGGCTTTGCTCAACCTTGCAACGGACAACCGACGATGGGTAGTGACGGCAGACACACCCGAAAGTTTGGATCGCGAAGTTGCCCGCTTGCGCGCTGATCCCGCCGCCAAAACCGAAAACGTTCAGGATCAGCCTCTCTACCTTGTGCGTCCAAGAACTTCACTGGACACCCAATTTCGCCTCACCCCGCAAGAGGCGGCACGGGCTTTGAGTGGGGACCTCGATGGGTTTGAGGCGACAGAGTTCTGGAAAAACGGCTTTCCAATTCCCGTTCGTGTGACCTTGCCTGAAACTGACAAGAACAATCTGGACGCCCTCCAAAGGATCCGCATCCCCCTCTTGGACTCCAAGGAACATTTTGCCAATTCCGTCGCTTTGAATGTTGCTGCGGATGTGACCCGCTCTTCGAGCACGCCGCTTCTTTTACGGATCGACAAAAAAGAGGCGTCGATCTTCGAACTCAACCTTCAAGCATCTCCGGCAGAACTTGCACGATTTCACGGTGATTTTCCAGGTGCTGAAAGTCTTCAAAAAGGATTCCTGGAAGAAAACTTCTTTGCCCTGGGAAGCCTAGCAGCATTTGCCGTTTTGTTCCTTTACCTTTATCTCGTCGTGCAGTTCGAATCGTACTTTGTGCCACTTCTGGTTTTGTTGACTTTTCCGCTTTCGGCTGCCGGTATTTTCGGGTTCTTGGCGTTGTTCGGGTTTTCCTGGAACATCAACACGTTCTTTGCCGTTCTGATCCTGATGGGCAGCGCCGTCAATGTCGCCATCCTTCTGGTGGAAAACTACCGCCGCCGTGCACTGCGCTCAGGGCTTTATCCTGCCGTGGTCTTGGGAGGAACCCGTGAACGGGTCCGGCCGATCCTGATCACAACGCTAACGACCGTCGTGGGCAGTCTTCCCGTCGCTATCGACCCCGGGGCGCACTCGACACAAAGCGGAATGGCAACCGCGATCATCGGCGGCCATCTGGTTTCTTCTTTTCTGACCCTTTTGGTCCTTCCCCAGCTTTACCTAGCCTGGATCAAGCACACCCAAAAACGGCGGGTTGACGGTGGCTCTTAAACCTGCGCGTGCTGCCGTGCTCGCCGCCTTTGCCTCCCTATCGATTTTTGGAATCATGCACTTGCCCATAGGGCCTCAAAAGGATTCGTCAACGCCGGCTTTCCACCTCATTTTAAGGCATTACGGAGTTGGGGCTGAGCAGATGGAAACGACAATCGCCATCGGGCTTGAGGCGCGGCTGAGGGATCTGGTGGGGTTGAAAAGAATGCAAACGGTCTGCGAGAGCTCCACCGTGACGGCTGATCTGAGTTTCTTCCCTTCCACCGACAGGTCACGAGCCTACTGGGACCTTCGTGACAGGCTCGAGAGGTTCTACCAGACCTTGCCGCCGAGTGTCCAAAAACCCGAAATCTTGGGAGGGTCGGCCGACAGTCCTCCGGTCATGATCGTCACCCTGACGTCAAAAACCCAGACCCTTGACGAGGTCCGACAGTTCGTCGAAACCAAACTCAAACCGTTGATTCAGCGCCTTCCCGGGGCCGGTGAAGTTGAAGTCGGCGGCGGACGCGACAGAGAGGTTCACATCGTTCCCGACGAGGCTCAATTGGCGGCAAGGGGACTGGCGGACGCTTCGCTGAGCCAAGCCGTTCAAGCCTCCCTGGTGCGCTTTTCCCCCGGGAGCATCAACGATGCTTTCAAAAGAACAGGGGTATATTTTGATTCCTTCGCCGGATCGCCCGAGGCCCTGGCCCAGATCCGTGTTCCTTTGCCACAGGGCGGCAGTGTTCAGCTTTCAGATCTTGCCGAGGTGACGTGGGGACTTCGTGAACGCGAAAACCTTTCCCGATCGGACGGCCAGGAAAAGATCAGCCTTTACATCCGCGACAACGGCGCTGGGAACACGGTCGAGCTCTGCAAAAAATCTCTTGCCCTGTTGCCCAAGAGCAGCGACGTCTTGAGCTGGGATGTTGTGAACAACTTTGCCGGGGAATTCGACGCTTCCTTTCAAGACCTCCTGGAGGCTCTGGCCTGGGGTCTGACGCTCGCCGCTCTTTCCTTGGCATTTTTTCGCCCTCAGGTCAGCGCAGTCCTGGTACTTTTTGGAGGGCTCGTTCTTGCGGGGGCGGGGGTTCTTGCGTTGATCCCGGTTTGGGGATTTTCTTTGTCGGGAGAAGTCCTTGCTTCACTGGCGGCCGCTGTCGGTTTGGCGGTCGACCCTTTTGTCATTGTCCTGTTGTCCCCCAGCGACAAACCCACTCCGGCACGTTCCCTTGTCACCGCCGCAGCCACAACCGTCCTTGCTTTACTGCCATTGATTTTTCAGGGGAAAGCCGATCCGATTCTCCCTCTTTTATCCCTCATTCTGACCGCCGCCCTCGTCCTGGCCGCAGTCTTGGCGTTAGGCTTCGCCGCAAGTTTTCAACGTCCGCATCAAGATCAGGGCAATTTCAAGTCCGCAGAATTCCTGTTAGCGGCTTGCGAGAATGCG
The DNA here is from genome assembly GCA_013043995.1 of Spirochaetales bacterium. GTDB lineage: Bacteria > Spirochaetota > Spirochaetia > JABEVK01 > JABEVK01 > JABEVK01. Next base: position 11,474 of record JABEVL010000282.1, read on the forward strand.
TTCGCAGGGGTGATCCGGTTCGCCAAACGTTTCCCGCGGGTCGGCCTGTTAGGGGGACTGACCTGGACAGGAATCGCGGCCTTGGGCTTTGCTTTTCTTCAACCTTCCTTTCAGGCCACGACCTCACCAGGTCCGCTCACCTTTCGAGTTGATTTTGAAAACAAAATGAGCATCACCGTCATCGATGAAAGGCTTCGGCCTTTTCTCGCACGAATTCAAAAGATCAGCGGCGTTATTCGGGTCGACTCGTTGAGCCGCAGCGGGGGAGCCGTCGTCACCGTGGCTTTTCATACAGAGCAACAGAGTGCCGCCGAGCTCAAAAAGAACATCCGTTCTTTGGGGGAAAACCTCTATGGTGCCTCTTTGTACTTTCCTGGGAACTTGGAAAAAGACAGTCACACGGTGGCCGTCACCGTCACGGGAAGCGATCCGCAACTTTTGCGCACGATCTGCAGTTCAGCGGCGCAGGCTCTTTTGTCACAGGGGATCGCTCGTGACGCCGTCTTTCATTTCAAGGATTTTCCGCCCCAGTTGGTCTACACTCCTTCTCTCTCCGAGCTCGCCGCAGTTCAAACGACGCCTCAGGCCTTTTTGACGGCCCTCAGGCAACGCCAGTTTGCTCCAGTCACTTCCAAGGTCGTTTGGGGTGAGCGCGAATACGACGTGAGAACTGGTCGCTTCGGCAAGGCCGTTACGGAGGCCCAAGCAGGGGTTCTGGCCATCGAGGGGCGGGCCTTGAGCGCGGCCCAATTCGGCCGGTTTCAATGGACAACCGAACGCGACAGGATCACCCGCGTCGACGGTGCCCGGGCCGAGACTTTTTCAGTGACAATCGCTTCGGCCCAGCTTTCCCAGATTTCCGAACGCCTGCGGGCCACTCTGGGCAAGCTTGTGCTCCCCCTGGGTTATGCTCTTCGGCTATCCAGCGACCTGTCGGATACTCAGGAACTTTTTGGTCAACTGTTTGCGGCTTTTGGACTCTGCCTTCTTTTGATCGCCGCGGGACTCGCTTTCCGATTCAACGAGCTCAGTTCTCCTGCTCTCATCCTTGCGGTGGTTCCGGGAAGCTTTCTCCCCCCGCTGGCGATCGTCTTCCTGAGCGGCACACCCTTTACCCTCAGTCTTTTGGTGGCCTTCATCGCGGCATCAGGCTTGGTCACCAACAATGCCATCCTCCTTGCAGAAGGTTGGAAAAATGAGCTTGCCTCCTCCCCCTTTCTTCAGCCCGCTGATGCACTGCAAAAGGCCTTCAACGGCCGTATCCGGGGCTTTCTGGCAAGTTCTGTTGCCGCGATGCTGGCAAGTCTGCCACTTCTGTTTTCGGCGCAGCAAGCCGGTGATCTCGCACGTTCTCTCGCCTTGGTCGTTTTTTGGGGGGTTCCTGGTTCGTTCGTTTCAGCCTTTGTCCTGTTCCCTTTTTTTGCGTTGGCTCAAACCGAGCGCAGAAAACTGAAGTTGCAAAAGGGTTCAGGTCTTGAAATCCCTGTCGATGCCGCTCACCGTGGAATGAAGTTCCCGCGTTCCTGATTCAACTCATCTCCAACCTTGAACAAAATCACCGTGCAGGGTTCTGGATTCATGACCTCACAAGAAAAAAGCGTCAGGCCAAGCCTTCTCAGTTTGCAGAAGGTCAGCCTGACGGCCCTTTAAGAAGGCGTCAACCTAGCGCGCTAACTGGGTACTTGAATTGGGCGGTGATGACGGTGGAGCAAAGGCAGTCGCCGTCGTGCTGAGCGTTGTTGTCGTCGAGCCAAAAGTGAATTGCATATTGCTACCCAAACCAATAATCTGTCCGCCGCCATTTATCTGCCATCCCACCATTGTTTCATAGTTCGCAGTCTCAGGACTTGGTGGGTTGTAAAGCGTGATCGTTTGACCGATATGCCCAGTTACCACCGTCGAGGGCGGTACGATCGTCGGCGTAAAATTTGTCAACCCATTATACGTCAACGTGTAAGCGATGGGTATCCAGACCGCGTGCAAGGTGACATTGCCGGAAGGCACCGTGTAAGACGTCGAAGGCTGGTAGACCGTAGTTCCGTCGGTCCAGCCGCCAAAGGTGTAGCCAGCGGGCACGACGTAGGGACTGGCCGGCAAGGTGATCGTGCTCCCGTAAACCGCGCTTTGCAAGCTCGGATCGGGCACGGTGTTTCCATTCTGCGTCAAAGTATTCGCAGCGTAGACCGACCCATTGCCAGCGTAGACACTCGCGGGGTTGTCGAAGCTCACGTTGATGGTGTTGGCCGACCACACCGCGTAGAGCGTCAGGTTCCCTGCGCCCATCGTGAAGGTCGCCGCATTTGCATAGCTGTAGGTCGTGGCACCAGGAGTCGTCGCCCAACCGCTAAAGTAATACCCCGCCTTTGTAAAAGCGTTGGCCGAAAGAGTGACAGAAGAATCCATCGCCGCCGATTGGGCGGCCATACTCCCGCTGCCGCCACTCGGATCAAAGCTGATCGTGTAGGTGTTGGCACTCCATTGGGCCGTCAACGTCACCGAGCTTGGCCCCATCGTCTGGGTCGAGCCCACGGTGTAAGCCGTCCCGCTGCTATCTTTCCATCCTGTAAAGGTG
>JABEVL010000283.1 GCA_013043995.1 Spirochaetales bacterium
GAACAGCATGTCAACCTACAAAGGCCCCCAGGACGCTCCTCGGGTTCTGGCTGAAGTTGAAAAACGGATGGCCGCAGAAAAACGTCCCCTGGACACCCTTTCCCGCAGTGACCTGATCCAATACGGCGGCTTACAGTTGGCCGACCACCGCATTAAACCCGCGGAAACAACCTTTACAGCCCTCCTGACCCGGGACCCGAAAGACCGCGAGGCCCTCTACTCCCTGTCGCTCATCGCCCTGGCTCAGGGTCAAAACACCCAGAGTCAAACCTACCTAGATCGGCTCCTCACCGACTACCCCAAGGACTGGCAGGCCCTGAGCCTTAAAGGCCAGATAGCCCTGGCTGACGGTAAAAAACCGCTGGCACGCCAGGCCATTGAAGCCTCGCTTAACGTGCACGAAAATTCAGACGCTCTTTTAGGCATGGCCCAACTTGCCGAAAGTGCCAAGAAGTGGAAAGACGCCGAAAACTACCTGGATCGGGCCATCCGGCTTGATCCCTCCAACGACGAAGCTTTCTCAAGCCTGTCACGGGTCGACCAAGCCCAAGAAAAATGGTATTCTGCCGAAAAAGACATCAGCCAGGCCATTACACTTTCGCCGGCTGACCCCTGGCATTACCTGGACCGAGCCCGGCTTTGCTGGGTTCACCTGTATAAACCCGACCAGGCTTTGGCCGACGCGAATAAAGTGCTTCAGCTCGATCCTCAAAATTTTTTTGGCCACCTCTACCGTGCCCAAATCCTCGACTCAAAAAATAAAACCTCCGAAGCCTGGTCGGAGTACCAATGGGTCATCAAATCTAAGCCCCAGGACCGTGCCGCCTACCCGCCCGCGACGATGTTAGCTTTCCAGTATAAAGACTGGACCCAAGCCGCCGCCCTTGCCCGTGTCGCCGCCCAGGATTACCCCGGCGAGTACGCCTTCCCTCTCATCGAAGCCTTATCCGCTCAATTTCAGCACAAACCGGCTCTGGCCCAGCAGATCCTTCAAGCGGCTTCCCTTCGCTACGCCCCGGGGACCGCAGAAAATGAGATCTTTCGTTTTGTCATGAGTCCTGTCGACGCCTTCACGATGAACGACCTGCTGTCCAAGGAAAAAGACAAGAGCGTCCGGGTGCGGTTGCGGTTTTATGAAGGTTGCGAATACGTCGCTGCAGGCGACCCGAGTTCTGCCAAGGCGGCCTTTCAGTCCATCGTCGGCGAGCAGATGATCGGGATCCCCGAAATCCGCATGGCACAGTCCTGGTTAAAAGACCTCGGGTCCTGATGTGAACGTTCCTGAAAAGTCTTTTGATGCCCTGGTACGTCATCTCAAGCACGGGAGCCGAATTTTAGTTCAGACCCACGACTTTCCTGATTTTGACGCGATCGCCGCCGCTTATGGTCTTTTCTGTCTTTTTGAGACCTACGGTCTGCCGTCTTTCATCGTCTACGGCGAAGAAATTCAGGGCTTCTCGCTCGGAGAGACCATCCGGACGCTCAAGATTCCTGTGCATCGCCTCAAGGAATTCCCCACGGATTCCCAGGACCAGGTTATCCTTGTCGATTGCTGCCCCGGCAACAAGAACGTGACCCTTCTGCCTGGTCTGACCATTGCGGGGGTGATCGACCATCATCCCCTGCCTTCGGAACCCGAACCCGCCCTTTACTGGGACGTCCGCGACCACTATGGTTCCTGCTCGACGCTGATCTGGGAATACTTTGCAGGCTCCAGCTTTTTGCCGACAAAAATCGCCGCAACGGCCCTTTTAATGGGCATCATGATGGACACCAATTACCTGACCCGGGGAGTTTCGCAGGCGGACTTGGACGCATTTTCGGCCCTGTACTTCCGCGCCGACTGGATTTCGGGCAACTACCTTCTGAACAACTCCCTGTCCGTGCAGAATGTCTCCATTTTTCAGGAAGGCCTCGAGCACCTCAGGGTCTATAAAGGTTTCTGCTTCACGTTCATTTCCAAAGAGACCGATTCGGACACCATCGCCGTGATGGCCGACGACTACCTTCGCTTTCACGAGGTGGCTTTCAGCGTGGTCGCTGGACTCAACCAGGGCGAAATTAAAATTTCGGTTCGGAGCGAAGACCCCGGATTGGCCGCCAGCAAGGTGGTCCAACGGGCCCTCAAGGGCATCGGTTTTGGCGGCGGGCACAACCACATGGGCGGCGGGACTGTTTCTCTGACAAATTACACCGGCCCCGACGACCTTTACGAAAGGTTCAGAGCGGCGATTGATTCTTACATCCACGAGGCAACTTGATGAGCGATACCGTGACCAAACTCACATTCGGAAACCGCCAGTACGTTCTGGTCGGAACAGCCCACGTCTCCGCGGCGAGCATCCAGGAGGTTTCCCAGGTGATCCGCGACGAAAGCCCCTCCCGCGTCGCCGTCGAACTCGACCAAGGACGATTCAGGGCCCTTTCGGAGCCCAGGAGTTGGGAAAAACTCGATATTTTTGAAATCATCCGCCGCCGCCAGGGTTTTCTGCTCCTGGCCAACCTGGCGCTCTCCTCCTTTCAACGCAAAATAGGTGAAGAACTCGAGGTCAAACCCGGCCAAGAAATGCTTTCAGCGGTTCAAACCGCCCAAGAACTCGGCATCCCTTACGCCCTCATCGACCGTGAAGTCCAGGTGACGCTCCGGCGGGCCTGGAAAAAATCGAGCCTTTGGGGCAAAAACAAGCTTTTGGCCACCCTGATCGGCTCCGTTTTCGGCTCTCAGGACAAAATTGAACAGGCCGACGTCGAAGCTTTAAAAAAGAAAAATGAACTCGAACACATGATGGAGGAACTTGCCGTCGAGCTTC
>JABEVL010000284.1 GCA_013043995.1 Spirochaetales bacterium
CACCCCGTCGGTGCACGACACGTCGACCCTGCGGCAGTGGTGGTCCGAAGAGCGCGACCGCCGAGGTTTTTTGAATGCCCTGGGTCTCGGGACAGAAAACGACGGAGAATTGACTCCGGAGTTGGCGCAGCGCCTCCTTTCGGCCCTGATGAACGCGGGCTCGCGGCTTTGCCTGGTCCCGCTTCAGGACTGGTTTTTGCTCGATTCGGAACTTTTGAGCGACGATCCCTCGCTCGAAAGGGTGAACCTCCCCGGCACTGTCGGTCCTGAGAACTGGTCGTACCGGATGAAGCCCTTTTTAGAAGATCTTGCCCGCAACGAACCGTTTATAGGTCGACTTCAGGAAATCTCACGTGTACGACGAGTCAAAACGACCGCCTAAGGAGCATCTTATGGAAACCTTCACCCTGCGTCTGAGAGCTCTTGAAAAACCCGGTCACGTTCCGCACGCCCGCTTGGCCAAGATGGAGTTCCATATTTCGCGGCACGCCCGCGAGACCTACGGTTTTGACGACGCCCTTTTTTCTTTGACAGGAAACGTCGTGTTTGCGAACTACCTGGCAACGCGGGTATTTGCCAAGGCAATGAACGACAAGCGCAACCTGGCGCGCAACCCAGAAAAAGCCATCCTTCCGGGACAGCTGAACGCGATGGGTCTGATCGACGAGATCCTCCACTACGTCGCTGAGCTGTACCGTGAGGAACACGGCCTGGACCTGTTTGCCCGCTGTCTGGATTCTATCGGTCAGACGATCGGCGTCGCCCAGTTGGACGAGGTCCTTCTGCGTTTTGTTCAGCAATTTCCCAACGTGGACGTTCATCAGGGAAAAATCACCCCACAAGATTTCTTGTCGGGTAAAACCGGCGACGTCAGCCACCGCGAGATGATCCTGGAGGAGGTGCTTCTTTTGTGGCTGGCTAACGCCAACCCGGCGTTTGGCCCCTTTCTGGAACTCTTTGACGACCGCGAGCTTCGCGCTGGTTCGGCCTACGTCGCGTTCATGGAAGCTTTGAAGAACTTTTTCGCGGTCTTGCCTCCCTTCGGTCCCGATCACCAGACCCTCGTCGATATGCTCAGAAGTCCTGCCGTGGCGGTTCCCTTTTCGCTCTACGGTCAGCTCCAGTACATCAAAGAACGCTGGGGCCTCCTTCTGGGCCGCTTTTTGATGCGTCTTTTGGGGTCGCTGGACTTTATGAAAGAAGAAGAGCGCCTGTTCTGGAAAGGAGGCGGCCTGAAGTCAGAAGGCTACGATTCCTCGTTGAGTTTTGGCGGACTCGACGTGGAGCCCGAGCGTTTCAGCCTGGACAAGGAGTGGATGCCGCGGGTGATCCTCTTGGCCAAGAGCACCCTGGTCTGGCTTGATCAGTTGTCCAAAAAATACGGCCGCGAAATACGAACCCTGGACAAGATTCCCGACGAAGAAATCGACACCATCGCCCGCCGCGGGTTTAACGCCCTGTGGCTGATCGGACTTTGGGAGCGTTCCAAGGCCTCGAAACGGATCAAGCAGATGTGCGGTAATCCCGAAGCCGAGGCCTCGGCGTACTCCCTTTACGATTACGACATCGCCGCCGAGCTTGGGGGGTGGACCGCCTTGGGGGAACTTCGCGGCAAGTGTCTGCGCCGTGGCATCCGTCTGGCCAGCGACATGGTCCCCAACCATACCGCCATGGACAGCCTGTGGATTTCCCAACACCCCGACTGGTTTCTTCAGCTCGACCACTGTCCTTTTCCCAATTACACCTTCGGGGGAGCCGACCTCAGCCAGGACCCCGCGATCGAGATCAAACTTGAAGATCACTACTACGAACGTTCCGACGCGGCGGTTGTTTTCCTTCATCGGGACAAGAGAAATGGGCGGACCAGGTTCATCTATCACGGAAACGATGGAACGTCGATGCCCTGGAACGATACAGCCCAGCTCAACTACCTGAATTCCGCCGCTCGAGAAGCGATCATCCAGGTCATCCTGCACGTGGCCCGAAACTTTCCGATCATCCGTTTCGACGCGGCGATGACCTTGGCAAAAAAGCACATTCAACGCCTGTGGTTCCCCCAACCGGGTTCGGGCGGAGACATAGCAACCCGAGCCGAATACGGACTGACCAAAGAAGCTTTCGACCAGGCGATGCCGCAGGAGTTCTGGCGCGAGGTGGTCGATCGGGTGGCGAGCGAAGTTCCCGACACCCTGCTTTTGGCGGAAGCTTTCTGGATGATGGAAGGTTATTTCGTGCGGACCCTGGGGATGCACCGTGTCTACAATTCAGCCTTCATGCACATGTTCAAAAAAGAGGAAAATGAAAAGTACCGCTACACCATCAAAAACACCCTCGAGTTTGATCCGGACATTTTAAAACGCTTTGTCAACTTCATGAACAACCCGGACGAAGAAACAGCCGCCGTCCAGTTCGGCACCGGGGACAAATACTTTGGCGTTGCCGCTGTGATGGTCACCATGCCCGGAACGCCGATGTTTGGCCACGGTCAGGTCGAAGGCTTTCGCGAAAAATACGGCATGGAGTACCGGCGGGCCTACTGGGAAGAAAAGGACGACCTCGGGTTGATGGAACGTCATGAGCGTGAAATTTTCCCCCTGATGCACCGGCGGGCGCTTTTTGCCGAGGTGGCCAACTTCTACCTTTACGACTTGTGGACTTCTCACGGAACGGTCAACCAGAACGTGTTCGCTTATTCCAACGGCACCTCCTTGGAACGAGCCTTGGTTTTTTACAACAACTCTTTTGAACGCGCTGTGGGCTGGATCAAGGCCTCGGCAGGCTACGCCGTCAAAAACCCCGATGGAACGAAAACGATCCAGCAAAAAAACCTGAGCGAGGCCCTGGGGCTCCACGATGATGGTCCCTGTTACCTTTTGATGAGGGATCAGACAAGCGGGCTCATCTACGTCAGGGCCAGCCGCGATCTGATCAACAGCGGACTTTACGTCGAGCTCAACGGATACCAGCACCAGGTTTTTTGGGACCTTCAGGAGGTTCAGGATTCCTCGAGTTACCCGATCGCCCGTCTTTGCAATGAGCTGAATGGGGCCGGGGTTTTTGATATTCACGAAGCGATGATGGACATGACGCATCGCTCGATCTACCAGGGCTTCAACGAGGTCTTCAACCCGGGCTCTTTCCGTTCCTTTGCTGAGGCGGCTTTTGGTCGCCACCCCATGGACAAGGGCACCTTGGGCGACCTCCACGCCAAACTTTCATTCTTTTTCTGGCGCTCTAAAGAGTTTGCCAACGGGCAAGGCGACCCTGAAAAGGCCGTGGTCACAGCACTCAAGAACCTTCAGGGGAGCTTTGACCTTGTGCAGTCTGCCCAGCGTTTTGCCGACCAAAAGAGTTTAACCAAGGCGGCGGGCATCCTCGACACCCGTCTGCGTGAGCCTTCGACGATTGCGCACGTATTTTTTGCCAAGGCCCTGCTGGACCCTCTCGCCGAAGCGATCGATAAAAATGGCGATGGTTTTCTTTCCAAGTCCTACGTCGAAAGCTGGCTTTTGGACCGCAAGGTCCTGCGAATCTTTCTGGATTTGGGGATGCCCTGGGTCGAGGCTCACCACGCTGTTCAGTGGCTAAGGATCCTTTTGGAAAATCGCGGCTGGGCGAGGGGACTGACACTTTCAAAGGTCAAGGAAGTTGAACTTTTAGAGCAACTCGTCAGGAATCCCGAAGTGAGGAATCTCATGGGGGTTCACGATTACGACGGTAAGGTGTGGTTCAGCAAGGAAGGCTTTGACTACGTTTTGTGGTGGTTTTTTGCATCAGCTGTCCAGGAAAACATGGCGGCATCCAGCGATGTGCAAGTCGCCGGTGATTTTGTCCGAATCCTCTTTCAGATGATCGAGGATTGGAAAGATCGTGCTGAAAAAGGCGGCTTTCTGCTCGAGGCTCTGATTTCGACCGCTGAGCCTTCGCCTGCTCCCGAAAAAAAAGTTGCTAAAAAGTCCGCAACGAAAAAGACCGGCGGAGATTAACCGGAGCTTGAAGAACGAGTTTAGCCGGACCGTGGGAATTACTTCCAAGGCCGCAGGAGTGAATGAAAGTCTCTTTTCTGCAGGACGGCGATTTCAGGAGCCATGAGTTCCTTCCAGTCGGGTTTTGTTCCCGGCTGGCTTTCTTTTTGCTCGTACAGGCGGCGCAGGATCTCGCGGACGTTGTTCTGGTAAAGAACGGCACCGCCCAGACCCGGTAAAAGCACAATCGCAGAGGCGCTCAGAATCAGGGTGCCTGCAAAATTTATCAAGGCCAATCTAGGGTTTTCTGCTGCGATCCTGAACGAAGCCCTGAGACTTTGAAAAAAGCTCCCCTGAAAGTTGGGGAGCAGGACGAGAAAAAAGCTCGAACCGGCCGCCAAAAACAAAAGAATCCAGAGTCCCAAGAAAGCCAGACTGAGGCCCAGGAGCCCCGTCGTCGATGAATAGAACCAAACGCCCAGCGCTGAAACGAGGACCGTCCCCGACGCCAAAAGAGAAAAGAGCACCGCCGCCACAACGGCGCGGCCGACGTTGAACTCCTGGGAGGGGTCTGTGACGTGATAAAAAACGACCGCCGCCGCCGCATTGAGCGCCAGGGAAAGCATCAGGCCGATAAGCCAGCCCAGTGCTCCTCCCAAGGGCCCGAGCCAAAAAGCGAGGGCCGTTGTTCCCCAGAAAAAAAGACCGCAGACAAGGCTGGCGATCCAGTTATCCCAAAGATCAAAAAAGGTTTTTGTCACAAGGTAACCTAACAAGAGCCTAACCTTTGACCGCTCCCGCAGAAATACCCTTGATGATGTACCTTTGCATGGCGATGTAAAGAATCACCACAGGAGTCGCCGACATCACCAAGGAAGCCGTCAGCGCTCCGAAGTCCTGTGTGAACTGACCAAAGAAGTTGAACTGAAAGAGGACCAGTGTTCCCGCCCGTAAAATGATGTAGGGCAAAAGAAAGTCATTCCACACCCAAAGGATGTCCAGAATCGTGATCGTCGCCGTGATGGGCGTCAGCAGGGGGAAAACGATCTGGAAGAAAGTTCGCCATTGACCAGCCCCGTCCATTGAAGCCGACTCTTCGAGGGAAAAGGGGATCGACTTGATGAAACCGTGGTACATGAAAATGGCGGCAGGTGCTCCCAGGCCCCAGTACATTAAAGACAGACCCACGATGCTCTGAAACTGCAAGTCCGTGGCCAAAACAACCAAGGGAACCATGATGAGCTGGAACGGGATGACCGTAAAGAAAGCAAAAAGCGAAAAAAGAACCCAGGATGTTTTGGAGTGGCTGCGGGCCAGGATGTAGGCACCCATGGAACTGATCAGAATGATCCCCGAAACGCTCATAACCGTGATGAGAAAGGTGTTGAGAAGCGAGGTCCCAAAGGTGAACCCGCCGGCGCCCTGGCGCTGAAGCACGCTGATGAAGTTGTTAAAACTGGGGTGCGGGGGAAAGCCGATCGGGTCGATGACAATTTCTTGGGTGCCCTTAAACGAATTGATCAGAATGTAAAGCGTCGGGTAGATAAAAATAATGGCCAGGACGATCATCACAATTTCAAAAAGGACCAAGCCCAGGGGGCGCTTGGGGCGGCTGAGTGGCTCGACGGGATTAAAGGGGTTGCTCATAGTTCGACCTCTTTGCGTTTTGTCAGGGTGATTTGAACGGCGCTGATCAAAAGAATCACAGCCATCAAAAGAACGGCTTTGGCCGTGGCGGCACCGGCGTGCTTGTCGCGGAAGGCATCGTAAAAGATGTTGACGACGACGTTGTCCACCCCCACCGCCGTCGAATTCGACGGGTAGAGGGCAAAGATGATGTCGAAGGTCTTCAGGGCGCCCGCCGTGCTGAGGAAGAGGCAGATTGTAATGGCGGGAAGAAGCATCGGCAGGGTGATCTTCATAAATTTCTGAAAGTTATTCGCTCCGTCGATCGACGCCACTTCGAGTAAGTCTTGGGGCACATTTTGCAAGCCTGCAAGGTAGATGATGGTGTAATAACCGACACCCTGCCAGGTCGCAACGATCACGACGAGCCAGGGAGCGATGTCGGGGTTCATGATCCAGTCGCTATAGCCGGTCAGCTTGGGTAACATCTGCGTAAAAATCAGCTGCCAGATGAAAGCGACGATGATGAGAGAAAGAACGTTGGGAATGAAAAACATTGACCTCAAAATATTGCGGGACTTGATTTGGGTGTCGAGGGCAAAGGCCAAAAGGAGGGCCAGGATATTCACGAATAAAACGTTGAAGAAGGTCAGGAAAATCGTAAAGACCAAAACGCCCATGCGGATTTTGCTGACAAACCAGTTCGAGGCCACGACGCTCTTGAGGTAGGCTTCGTTGAAGACCTGGACCGCAAGGCTTTTAAGCTTGGAAAGCTCAGGGGCTGACAGTCTGTGGGCTGCGACAACGGGGTCTGCGGCCAGGATCGCCTCAACTGCCGAAACGGGCTTCAGCTGAGACCCGGCGTCCGTCAGATTTTCATAGAGTTGTTCCCAGTCGTTGCTCAATGCCGGGATGGTGGTCAGCGCCGTCTGCAGGTCGGTCGAAGACATCGGGTAAAGTTGAGTGTTCAAGACGTACCCTTTGGGGGTCTTTTGGAAAGAATTTTCAAGGAACTTCAGCTCTTCGGGCTTGGTGACGTGGGGAAGTAAGTTTTGGTTCCATTCTTGGGTAGAAATCGTTTTGATGTTGTCGAGAGGGTCGCCGTCCTGAAAGCGTGACTGGCGGTAATTTTGCGGAAAGAACTTGGGGTCGATGTTTCCTGTGAAAATGTCAACGTAATTTTTCAGTCCGACGTTTTTAAAGTCAGGATTGACGATGCCCCGAGCCGAAAAAATCATCAAAAGCCTGTAGCGGTCCAGGCCGAACAGATCGTGGCGTTGGTACATGCCCGTGGCGGGATTTTTCACGTAGTACTTCAAAAGCAAGGCCTTGTCGCCCGGGTCAGTTGTCGGGTCGAGCACCTTTTGCTGAAACTCGGCAATGGGCATTTGCGCGGGAGTCCAGGGGGCCGTGCCGTCCCAGTTGGTCGTCGACAGCCAAAACCCCTGCAGGAGGGGAAGAATTGCAAAGAAAAAGTAAAAGAGAACGGCTGGCAGTAAAAAGAGTACAAAATTTGACCGGGATTTCAACTTATTGATGACCATGTGAACATCCTCGTGGTTGGGGTGGAAAAACGGATAAAAAAGGGAAGGCCCCAGGGCCTTCCCTCAAAAACTCAATCAGGGCTTGTAGTTCGCTTTCCAGGACTGGTCAATCGCCGAAGCGATTTGCGCAGGGGTTTCCTTGCCCAGCATGTAGCTGAGGGCACCGTTCTTGACGGCGTTTTCCCAGGTTGCGTCAGGAGTCAGCGAGTACTCCCAAATGTAGCTGCCGACCTTGGCCGTGCTGGCGGAAATATCGCCAAAAGCCGGGGGCAGTGCACTCAGGTCAGCACCTTTGAAAGCGGGAACGAGTTTGAACTCGCCGGTCCAAATCTTGACCGCTTCGGGGGTAGACAAAAATTCCAGGAATTTCTCGGCAGCGGCCTGTTTTTCGGGGGTCGACTGGGTCGAAAGCACGAAAGTGGAGTCGGG
>JABEVL010000285.1 GCA_013043995.1 Spirochaetales bacterium
CACGTACCGTCATCGCTTTTTCGATCAGGACCTTCCCGTCGACGGCAAAAGCCCCGTTCAGCGCCAAGGTGAAACTGGCCCAGTCGTGGGCCTTGCTGACGCCGACCGACGAGCCCGAGTTGGCGGGTTTGACAAAAAGGGGCAGCTTGAACCGTTTTTGGCAGTTTTCAAAAAGTTGAAGGGCGTAGCCGGGGTCAAGTTCGTGGTCGTGCCGATGGGCCACCGCATAGGGAACAACCGGAAGGCCCTTTTGTTCCCAAAGTTGCTTGGCAAAGACCTTGTCCATCCCCAGAGCGCTGCCTGCGGTTTTGGCTCCTGTAAAAGGAACCCCTGCCGTCTCCAGCAGTCCCTGAACTCGGCCGTCTTCACCGAAAACACCGTGGACGATGTTAAATACGACGTCGACGGGCAATTTTTGCCAGTTGCCGGGCGAAGTTTCTTGCCACAGGCCGTCACCGGGCAGGGCCGCCACGCGAGGCCTCCCCTCGGCCAAAATTTCAAGGGCCTTACCCGTTGCGCTGCCGGGCCCCGGGGGTTGGAGGTACCAGGTCCCGTTGGGAGCAATGCCGATTCGTCGAATGCGGTACTTCTCCGGATCGAGGTGATGAAAAATTGAGGCCGCCGAAAGGCACGAAACCTCGCGTTCCCCGCCCGTGCCGCCGTAAAGGAGGACGAGGTCGAGGGGGGAGTCTGTCGGGTTCAAATTCATGTGCGCCAGTATGCCTGCAGGGGGCGGGGTGGGTCCAGTCCCAACACGCGTTTGGTGAGCCATCCTTGCAAAAGATGGCGGGCCTAGCTAGATTGTTGGCATGCCCGGCCTTTTTGACGGCATCGCCGATTTCTTCTTTCAGATTTTCTCAGGGGACCCTGAAACACTGCGGTTGCGAAAGCAGCTGAGGGAACTTCAGGAAACCGTGCTTTCGGTCAGCCCCGCTGTATGGAACAAGAACACTCACCAGGTGCAGCCGGGGTTGGCACAGAGCTGGTTTCAGTTCTACAGGGCGGTGCTGCCGCTTTTTGACATCTTTTCCAAGACGATTGGTTCGATCGACAGAAAAATTGAAGCCTTGAGCCTTCAGTACCTCGTCGAATCCCTGCTGGTGGGAGAAATCGCCGACCGCCGCCTGGCCTTGAGCTACGATCAGCTGAAGGTCCGTTTTCAAGAGACGGGAAACGCCGATTCCGCGGTGACGGCCCTCAACCTGGAATTTTCCAACTTGCTGGGGGACATCCGTCTGCAAAACATCGCGGGGGTCGACCACGAAATTCACGAGCTTTTCAGGTTTAAAAATGTTGTCACGTTTTCTTTCCACTCTTTTTTCAAGAAATTCGGCTACGACCTTGAAAAGATCGGTAAGGAGAATCCCCGGTTTGTTCCCGTTGACGGGGACAATCTTTTGCCTGACCTGCTCGACCTCTACTACCTGATCGGGGAACTCGAAGTCTCCCCGGCGCTCCAGCGCGGTATCGTGATCCTTTTGGAGAGGTTGGGAGGCGCGGAGGCCTCCAAGAACATCAGGGTCCTTGAAAAAATTCTTGATCGGCTGCGCGACCTTCTCCGCGGCCCCTGCTCCCCCTACCTCACGTTGTCCTTGATCCGCCTGCTCCGCCAGGAACCCGAGGTTTCGCCGGAGGTTTGGAAACCGAAAAACAGCCCGGTCCAGGAGTACCTGGACAGCATTTCCGACCGCTTCACCCGTGACCGCGACAGGTTGCTCAGGGAGTTTTCGGAATCCACTCTCAAGAACGACATTCAGGTCCTCTTCCCCACGGGGCATCTCCTGGAGCTTGAAAATTACAGCGAAACCACGAGCAAGGAGCTCCAGAACATCGGTTTGGCGGGCTTGGACCGTGTCTTGCCCCTAGCCCTCCTGAAAAGCTTTACCGTCTCGGTTTTGGAGGGCGGATACCTGGACAGCGTCAAACAGGTCGTGGTCAACGGCTTTTTTCAGGACAAGGAGTACGCGTCGAAACTGAACACAACGGTCCTCAACCTCGAGAAGGTTTCGGCGCATTTGGAAGCCTTTGACCGAAGCCTGAGGTCCGAAGGAAAAACCACCCTGGATGCCTTGGAAAAATACCTGGCGAGTAAAGCGGGGGCCATGACGGTTCCCAACCAGATTCTGGACAAAATCAACAGGCAGGCGGCCGCACTGCTGGAAGAAAAGGTGAACGAGGTCGCTGTCTTGACGATGAGGACGTCCGAGATTCTTCAGGATTACAAGTCGCCGCAACCCCAGTTCGTGAGTAATATCAAGGGACTGGGAGGGAAAAATAACCGCGAGATTTTAACGAGCCTCATCAGCGGCTACAACAAGTCGTTGCAGTTCCTGAAAATCATGAAGAACTTTGTCGTGATTCGCGGTTTGAAAATCAGTTGAAAAGGGAGCAGAAAATTGGAAGATGACAAACCGGTTCATCATTGCGGCGTCGTTGGCCTCCACAGCGTCAAGGAGATCAACATCCCCGAGCTGATGTTTTACCCGCTTTACGCCCTGCAGCACCGGGGCCAGGAGGCTGCCGGCCTGACCTATCGGAAAGCCGACAGGATGGTCACCTACAAAGACTTGGGCCTTGTTTCGCAGGTGCTGGGACACTACCTGAAAGAAAACCACCCAGGACGCCTGGGAATTGGCCACGTTCGTTATTCGACAACGGGCGGAAGTCTGATCCAGAACGTTCAGCCCATCCATATCCTGTGCAACAAGGGCGAAATTTCTCTGGCCCACAACGGTAATATCTCGAATATCGACGAAATTAAAACTCGACTGACGGCCGAGGGGGCGATCTTTCAAAGCACGAGCGACACCGAAGTGATCCTTCACCTCTTGTCGCATTCCCGCAAGACGGATTTTTTCGAAGCGTTGACCGAAACCTTGCTTCAGCTGGAGGGCGCCTTTTCGATGGTTTTTCTGTACGAAGACAACCTGATCGCCGTGCGCGACCCCAAGGGTTTTCGTCCGCTTTACCAAGGAAAAAAGGACGGCTTGACGGTGTTTGTTTCCGAGACCTGTGCCCTGGACCTTTTGGGAATCAGCGACTACCAAGAGGTTGGCCCGGGCGAGATGGTGATCGTCAACGACCAGGGGGTGAACACCCGGCGTTTCGCTCCCAAGGGGCGGCAGGCGCACTGCATTTTCGAGTTTATCTACTTTGCGCGGCCCGATTCAGAGATTTTTGGCCGCTCGGTCTACAAAA
>JABEVL010000286.1 GCA_013043995.1 Spirochaetales bacterium
AGGCGAAAGGCCGTGCGAGGTCGACTCCAGCACGGCGAAACGCTTGCCGTTTTCGACCATCCGGCGCAAAAGCCCGTGGATTTGAGGTGCTTCGGGCGTGGACTGCCGCCAGGCGTTGTGCTCGACGGCGGAACCTGTCTGCCACTGCACCGTCGAAAAAAAGCCGCTGGGACGCCCGTAGGCCTCGAGCAGCTGGTGGATGAACCAAACAGTTGAGCTTTTTCCGTCGGTCCCCGTGACCCCGATCACAGGAATTTCGTGCGAAGGGTGACCAAAAAAAAATGCACTGAGGGGACTGAGCGCCGCGCGGGTATCGTCGACGACAAGGTAGGAGGTGTCAGAGAACGGCGAGTCCGGGAGCTTGGCAACCACAGCGGCCCGGCAACCCTGCTGGTGAACGGCGTCCAAATAACGGTGCCCGTCGGTGTGGGTCCCCGGCAAAGCAAAAAACAACGCCCCCGGCCCCGCACTGCGGCTGTCAAATTCCAGCGCCGTGATGGGGGGAACTTCCCTTTGGGAAGGGATCCAGCGGCGCACACAGGGTAAAGCGGCCAATTCGGGCAAGCTAGGGGGAACCATGCCTGCATGGTAGCTTTCAGACAGAAGGGCGTCAATCCAAGCCTTCTTTTCCTTTGACCAGTTCGCCTTTTTTTTCTAACTTGAGGAGGAACCTCTTTCATAGCCCCAGGCCCTGAAAGGTTTCACCGAATCCCCTGATCTTTGGAGGTTTTCATGTCCTTGTTAGAACCCATCGTCCGACGTAAAGCTCTGCGCGGCCTCGACCCCAAGCCCATTTCCTCAGAGGTTCTGGAGCGCCTCGTGCAGGCAGCGGTTTTGGCGCCTTCGTGCGGGAATGCCCAACCTTGGCGCTTTGTGAGTGTGACGGGCCCCGCCCTCACCGAAGTCAAAGAGGCCCTTTCGGAAGGCAACTACTGGGCCCACAACGCCGCAGCCATCACCGCCGTCGTCACCAGTCTCGACTGGGATATGCGGCTTGATCACGGTCGGGACTACGCCTTTTTCGACACGGGCATGGCCGTCATGAACTACCAGCTTCAGGCCATACACGAGGGATTGGCCGTTCACCCCGTTGCAGGTTTTGACGCCGTCCTTGCCAAAAAAGCCCTGGGAATTCCTGAATCGGCCGTGCTGCTCGTTCTCATCGTTCTTGCCCATCCCGGAAGCCCCGAGGGCCTGAGTGAAAAACACAAAACTCAGGAAGTCACGACGAGCGCCCGCCGCCCTCTCGAAGAAGTCTACACCCAAGATGCTTGGAAGCCCGAACTGTTACCCAAGCCCAAGGAAAAAGCTTAATTTCTTTCATTTCTGTAGCCGAGCCAAAGACCGTCCCTGCGCGGCTATAGAAAAACTCCGTCTCCGCGCTTTTAGTCCACGGCTCCCAAGCCAACCAGAACGGCGTAGAGGGCCCTTTCGAGCACCTTGTAGGAAAAAAACTTCCTGCCGATCTCAAAATTGTGTTCTACTGCGGCGAGTCGCCTTTGCGGGTCGTCCAAAAAGGTCCGCACAAGTTGAAGAGTTTCTTCGGTTACGTAATTGTCCATGGTGACGACGTCAAATCCCAGCGGTTCGATGTCGCTTTCAAAAATGGAATAGCGGTTGACCAAAAGGGGTTTTTTGAAAAAAACCGCCTCCAGAAAGGCGTTGCCGAAGCCCTCGTAAGAAGAAGGATAGGTCACAAAGTCCGCGTTGGCGTAGCAGTCCCAAAGGTCGTAAATTTTTTTTCCAACCTTGTTCACCCCGCGTGCTGTCCCCAGAAAGTCGCCCCCCGCGACTAAAGGGACGTTCAGAATCCGGGCGTAGTCCACGATGCGCCTGTAATAATCCGCCCCCTCATCGCGATCCTGGTGACTCACCAGAAGTGTAACCCGCCGGTCTTTCAAGCGGCTGACCAGCTCGATCGCGTGCTCTATTCCTTTGCGGGCAATGATCCGCGTCGGCTGAAGGATCAGAACGTCCCCTTCCTCCATCCCCAAGTCCGCCTTTAAGGTTCTGTTGTACGCGTCCACCTCGCGCGGTCTGGCCTCAAAATCAAAGACGTTGGGGATGACGGTGCTGGAAAGCCCCCTTCGGTGCCCCAGCTGCCTGCGGGCTTCGGTATTGATCACCACGTGGCTCATCGCATGGAGGCGCGGCGGAAAAGCCATGTCGATGTAGTCGTCCACGCCGCTCATGCTGAAACGCTGACGTTCCCAGTGAAAATCGTGGTGGTGGCCGATGGAGGGGAGGCCTGTTTCGGCAAGCACCTCGGTGATGGCCATCCCCAAAGGAAGGTGCATGGGAATCGAAAGGGCATTTTCGACGATCAGAAGGTCGATGTGAAACTGGCGGAGGAAGGTGTAAAGCTCCTTTTTCAGGACTTGCCGCAACCTGTGAATCTCGCCCGTGATGCTTTCGTCCCTCACCGTGGTTCCAAAACACCGCGCATGAAGGGCCGCCACCTCGGGGTGGGCAAAAAACGCTTCGGGGACCACCAAGGTCTGCTCGGGCACACGATCCGACAACCCGCAAAAATAAAAACACTGAAATCCCATCCCCGTAAGAACTGAGGCCCACTTTTCAGTTTCAAGAGACACCCCATCGATGCCCTGAAAACGTGTGGAAACAAAGCCGATCCTCTTCCCTTGAAAATCTTTCGTCAAAACCATGCTTCAGCTCCTTTCCATGTGCCGTCGATCCAAACGCACCCCTGCGGCGGAACGCACACGGACTTTTCTGTGAACACTTTCGCTGTCCATTCTGGATCCGTAGGGTCAAAGGGAAGCGAACTCGGCGAGAAGGCCGACGGCAGGCTAAAATTGGCCGCCGTGCGGGAAACGTTCACCAAGGTTAAGAGCGCGGCCGTACCGCTACCGCGGAGCAGGGCGAAAATCTGCCCGCCGGCGGCGCGGATCACCGTTTGAGGCCCGGAAGGGTCGAGGGCGGTGCGAGCGTTGCGGGCCCTCAGGAGGGCCAACAATCCCCTGTAAATTCGCGAACGCACGGTAGCAGAATCTGCCAGCTCTTTTTCAAGTTTTTCAGCGTTGAGCCTTTCACGATGGATCGCCCGCTTGGTGCCCGTCAGGGCCTCACCTTCGTACCAGTTTCGCGACCCCACAAGGCTGTGAAACCAGACCGCAGGAATTCCAGGCAACGCCGCCATGACCGCATGGGCCGACAAAAAAGCTCGGATCCTTTCCGCGTCGGCGGCTTCAGGTTCGGCGATCA
>JABEVL010000003.1 GCA_013043995.1 Spirochaetales bacterium
GCAGGGGATATCAACCAAGTTGTCCTGGTCGGGCGTTTGACCCGCGACGCAGAGTTGCGCTACACCAGCGCGGGAATGGCCATCTGTTCGTTGTCTTTGGCGGTCAATCGACGCGTCAAAAAGGACGATCAGTGGCTTGAAGAGCCCAATTACTTTGATCTGACGCTTTGGGGTAAGCAAGCTGAGGGCGTTTCCAAGTACTTGGTCAAAGGGACTCAAATCGCGGTAGACGGCGAGTTGCGCCAAGACCGCTGGGAAAAAGACGGCCAGAAACATTCCAAGGTGCAAGTCTCCATCAACAACCTGCAGCTTCTTGGGGGAAACCGGCAAGCGGGAGCCTCGGCACCTTCTTCGGGTCCTTCCGAGGTTCGCAGTCCGGCGTCTTCTCCCAACCGCCCCGTGGACCAACGCCCCAGTGCTGAATTTGATCCCCAATCTTACGAAGACGATATTCCATTTTAACGACAGGAGGAAATGATGTCCTTTGAGAATGAAATGAATGAGGTTGAAGAATCCCTCGACAAGGCTCCAAGATCCGGTGATATGGATCGCAAGGACGCACCGGATCGCGGTGCACGACGAGGCAAGGTTTACTTTAAGAAAAAGATCTGCAAGTTCACAGTTCACAAGTGGCCGTGTACCTGGAAAAGAACCGACATCCTGGCGAAGTTCATCACCGAGCGCGGCAAGATCCTTCCGCGCCGGATCACTGGAACGAGCGCTGTGTACCAGCGCAAGCTGGCAGCTCAAGTCAAGATCGCCAGGGTCTTGGCCTTGTTGCCGTACGTGAAGAACTAAAACGATCATGGTGACTTCGGGGTGGAAAAACGAAGTTTTTTTCCTTCTGGGAATGGCTTTACTGTCAGCGGTATTTTACCACTTGAGCGTCTTTGGATTGTTCTTTCTGGTGCCTCTGCAGGTTGTTTATGTCCGCCGTGGCCGGTTGCCGTTTGTTTTGGCCATTTTTCTGAGTGCTGTTTTGATCGTTTTGGGACTTGGTCTCGAGCTGCTCTTGGCCAAGCAAGACTGGACTGTTTTTGATACCCTATCGGCTATGCTTGCAGGGATTCTTTTGGGGGGGTGGCTTCTCGCCGTCCTTCTGGAGAAAACTGGTTGGAGGTTTCTTGTCAGGTTGTCCTTAGCGGTGGCCGCTGCCGGGCTTGTAGTTTTCACCCTGGGAGGGTGGGCGCTTCAGGACGTTTCCTTCCAAAGCCAGCTTCAGACTGACTTGATGCCGATTTGGAAGAAGCTGGTGTCGACTGTGGGGATGGAAACGGTGAATGGACTATTTCCAGCCCAATGGGTCCGAGATCCCGCCGCCATGCTGAAGGGCATGGAAGACGCTGTTCTCAGCACGGTGTTGGTGAGCTTTTTTGTTGTTTGGCTGGTGACCTGGCGCCTGGTTCGTTCTGTCCCGGGTTCGCGTTTCCTGCTCAAGAATTTCCGGTTGCCGTCTTCGGCCAGCCTGATTCTTTTGGGCGTGTGGGCGCTATTTCTGGGAGACTCCCTGTTAGCGCAGGGCGGTCACGACTTCCTGGGTTTTGCGATGTACATCGTGTCCAACCTTGCCTGGATCACCTTGGTGGTTCACGCTTTGGCGGGCTGGGGCATCGTTCAAAGCCTTTTGGAACGCTGGAGGCTTCCTTTGGTGCTCCGAGGTCTCGTTTTGGGTTTGTTGGCATTTTTTTGTTTTTGGGTTGGCTCTACTGCCGAAGTCGTGACGTTGGTCGGTTTGACCGTCCTTGCCGTGCTCGAGCTCTGGGTCAATTTCCGGAATTATCATTCAGGTAGTGAGGAAGTATTATGAAAATCATTCTTCTAAAAGACATCGAGAACGTCGGTGAAGAAGGGGAAGTTCGCCAAGTTGCGGACGGTTATGGGCGCAATTTTCTGATTCCGCGCGGTTTTGCCATGCTGTTTTCAAAGCATGGTCAGACCATCATCGATCAGCGAAAGGCGCAGATCGAAGCTCGTAAAGCCCAGAAACGCAATGAGGCGCTCGGGTTCAAAGAAAAATTGCAGGGCTTGCAGATCGTGATCACGATGCCGGCTGGCGATAACGGTAAGCTCTTTGGCGCCGTCACCAACGGTATTGTCGCCGATCACCTGGCGCAAATGGGAATTACAGTTGAGAAACGTCATATCTCGCTTCCAGGTAACGCGATCAAGCTCGTTGGTGTCTACGATGCCCGCGTCAAGGTTTTGGAACGCGAATACGCTGTGGTCAAGGTAGAAGTCAAACCTCAGGAAGCCTGACCTTATGGCCCTGGAAAAAGTTCCCCCTCACAACGCCGACGCTGAAATGGCCGTGCTGGGGGCGCTTTTACTGTCGAAGGATGCCCTCGACGTCGTCGTCCAGATCCTTAGGCCTTACGATTTCTATAAGCAGGCCAACCGTTTAGTTTACGAAACAGTCCTCACGCTTTCCACCGAAGGCGTTGAAGTGGACGTTCTCACCCTAGCAAACGCCCTCCAAAGAACTAATCAACTTGAGCAGGCCGGCGGTGCGGCGTATTTGGCTCAGCTGTCACAATCCGTTCCTTCTTCGGCCAACGCTGAATATTACGCCGAGATTGTCAAGAACGAAGCCCTGCGCCGGCACCTCATCCAGGTTACCCAGGAAATATCTAGCCAGTCCTACGACAATTCTATCGCGAGCCGTCAGTTGGTAGAAGACGCTGAACGGAGAATTTTTGAGCTTTCTGAATTACGGCAAACCCGGCAGTATAAAAAGGCTTCAGACCTCGTTTCCATGGCGATGGAGCGCATCATCGAGCTGGCCAAGACAAAGAACCCGATCACGGGTGTTCCGTCAGGATTCAGAGACTTAGACGCGATGACGAGCGGTTTTCACCCAGGTGAGTTCATCATCATAGCGGCTCGACCTTCTATTGGTAAGACGACCTTCGCTTTGAACATCGCCGCCTTTCAAGCCATACACAAGAACGTTCCTGTGGGTTTTTTTACCTTAGAAATGCCCGATCTCGATTTGATTGACCGTATCTTGGCGAGCGAAGCGCGAGTAGATTCCAACCGTCTTAGAACGGGATTTTTGAAGCCCGCAGACCTCAATAGCCTCAGGGAAGCCTTCGACGGACTCTATGAAGCCCCCCTTTTCATCGACGACACTCCCAATATGAAGCTTCTGGATCTTCGGGCTCAGGCCCGTCGCATGAAAAGCAAGAGCGGGATCCAAATCCTCTACGTGGACTATATCTCGTTGATAGGTCATGAGAACGCCAACCTGCCGCGTCATGAACAGGTGGCCGATATCAGCCGTTCTCTCAAGGCCCTGGCGCGCGAGCTCCAGATTCCCGTTGTGGCCCTTTCACAGCTGACACGCATCACTGAAGACAAAAAAGTGCCGTCCTTGGCAGATCTGAGGGAATCGGGGTCTTTGGAACAAGACGCTGACGTTGTTCTTTTCTTGCACCGGCAGAGAAAAACCGAGCAGGACGCCAAGGAAAATGCTAATCCTAACGCCATCGAAACCGAGCTCATCATCGGCAAACAGCGCAAGGGCCCCGTGGGAACCCTTCGTTTGGTCTTTCTTCCGATGTACACGCGTTTTGAAAATTTTGATAGCACCCATGAATAAATGGCCCTATACTCAAGTAGGGGGGAAAGATGAGTTTTCGCCAGAATTACGATTTCAGTCTTTTGGTGAATGAAAGCGAACGCTTGACGATCGACGAACTTGAAAAACAGTTGCACGATCGGCCTGAAGTTTGCCGTTGTGAGGAATGCGTTCTGGATATGGTCGCTTTTGCACTGAACAAGGTGGCGCCTGTCTACAGGGTAACCCTGCTGGGCTCGATTTATGCTCAAGCCGAGGATCAACTTGTCGTCGCCGAAATTCAGGACGCCGTGGCCGGTGCAATTCAACGTGTTTTTGAAAACCCCGCCCACGCCCGATCCGCTGAAAGCTGATCTTAGCGGGCCCTCTCCCTGGAGGCAGGGGCGTTCAGGCGGCCTTAATCCTCTTTGGCGAGTTTCTGCACGCTGATGTAGGGCCCGGATAAAAGTTCCTGGTATTCGGTCTGGCTGAGTTGGTCGCGTAACTTGTCGTAGTAGAGTTTGGGAACCCCCGTGACACCGATTTCGTTTTCTTTTAGACCTTCAAGGTAAAAAGAGATTTTATCGTCCTGACAACCTTTATAGTAAAGCACCAAGGCTTCTGGCCAACCTTGCTTTTGTAAAAACAGGTACTTGAGGATTTCGATGGGCCGATCGTCCAGACGGTCTTCCAGCAGATGGATCTTTTCGGCCATTTCTTTGTACCCGAAGACCACTCGCTGGGCCAAGGGATCGACAGCCAATTTTCCTGCTAAAAAATGATCCCGCTCCATTTCGGGGTAAACGTCCCAGGTTTCGCTGCCGTCTCGGAGTTGAACCCTGGGTTCGATTTTGAGAGTTTGGCCGCAAGCTGGACAGGTGAAAGAAAGGAACTGGCCTTCAAGGACCTCCTTGCGGACCTCGGCGGAAGAAAGGTCCACCACGTCATCGTATGACACGGTGAATTCCTCTTCACAAAAACAGGTGAGTGCGGATTGGACAAGACTCATAGACCCTCCGTTATTTGGGCGCAAGCAGGAACGCGAGATTATTGTACGTTGTAAACACAATCAAAACGAGGATAAAGAAAACACCTACCTGCTGAAACCTTACCAAGGTGCGGACTTTCCAGGCTTTTCTTCGAATCATTTCTACGAGGTTGAGGGCCACATTGCCACCGTCAAGCGCCGGCAGGGGCAAGAGGTTCATCAAGAACAGGGCGAGGCTGATGAAAGAAAGAAAGTTACCGATGGCACCTACGCCTTCACCCCAGCCGCTCAAGAAACTTTGTGAAGCGGTTTCGCCAACGTAGTACGCTATCAGAATAGGCCCGGACAAGGATTTGGCGGGGTCAAGCTTACCTGTGACCAATTGGACGAGTCCATCCACCATCTGAGAAAGAAAGCCCCAAGTCTGGTTCCAGCCGTCCGCAACGGCAGAGCCCAAGAATTAAGGAGCCACAGAGTAATGGAGATGAATAAC
>JABEVL010000287.1 GCA_013043995.1 Spirochaetales bacterium
ATGGCACCACGGTGGTGGGTCTGGTGGTTCAAAAGGTGGAGGATCAGACCGATCCAGGGCGCGGTAACGCTTTTTCCCTGAAAGTTGGTGTAGGTGAAGTTTTCGTCCAGGCGGTTCTCGGGGACGTTTTGCGCAAAAGCCTTCCAGGCTTGGTCCAGCCGGGTCCGGAGGTCGAGGTAGTCCCCCCAGGTGTCAAAAAGGTTTTTCCCGTAACCCGTTTCAGGCAACCCTTCAAGCAGGGGCTTGAGCTCGGCGCTTGCCAGGCCGTTTTCGGAAAACCGGCGCAACCACGCCAGGTCAGAATTGAGCAGGTGGTTCAGAAGTCCCTTCAGGTTCTTGAAAAATGAACCCACGGGGGCTTCCCAACGCGGAGACTCGCCGGTGGCGAGGGGGCCTAAAATGCGGACAAGGTCTTGGTTGACCTCTTCGTTGTACGTGGCCCATTTTCTGAGAATGGTTAGAACGTTCATAAAAACTCCTTGTGCTGATGCCCTAAGCGAACTGCAGGGTGGATGCGCGGACCTCGGAAAGTTTGCTGGCAACCTTCCCCGTTGCCAGGGCTTGCTCGGCCTGATCATACCCGTCTTGGACCGAGGACGCCAACCCGGCCAGGTACAAAGCCGCCGCCGCATTGAGGCAAACGGCTTGACGCAGGGCTTCACGGCCGCGGCCCTCGGCTAAGGCAAGGGCCATTTCGGCGTTCTCTTCGGCCGTTCCCCCCCTCAAGTCGTTGAGACCGAAGCCAATGACGCCCAGACTTTCGGGGTTGATTTCCCCCTCGACGAGTTCGTCCCCGACGTAGCGCCAAGTTTTTGTGGGAGCACCGACGGAGATTTCATCCAACCCGTCGGTGCCGTAGACGATCATCACGTCCTTGACCCCCAGAATGCGGGCGGCTCGGGCCATCAGGGGGCCCAACGACGCTTCGTAGACGCCGATGAGCTGCTTGGACGCCTGGGCGGGGTTCACCAGCGGTCCCAGAAGATTCATGATGGTTTTGACGCCCAGCTCCTTGCGGACGGGGCCAACGTGCTTCATCGCCCCGTGGTAAACAGGAGCGAAAAGAAACGCAAAGCCGGTTTGCTCCAGAACTTTGGCCGACTGTTCGGGGGTCAGGTCAATTTTAAGGCCCAGTGCGGCGTAAAAGTCGGCGGCACCGGATCTGGAGCTGACAGCCCTGTTGCCGTGTTTGGCCACGCGCGCGCCGCAGGCCGCCGCAGTGAGCGCCGCCATCGACGAGATGTTGAAGGTGCCCTGCTCGTCGCCTCCGGTTCCCACGATATCCAGATAATCTTTTTCCAGAGATGGAAAAGGCGTCCTTTTTCGCTGGAGGACGGCTGCACAGCCTGCAACTTCCTCGGGGTGAATCCCCTTCAAGCTCAGTCCAACGAGAATGGCAGCGGTCTGGACGGGGGTGAGGTTCCCTTCGGTGAGTTCTTCCATAAAGGATTCAGCTTCGGGTTGGCTCAGGTCTTTCTTAGCCATGACCCGGCGCACCAGCGGCCCAAATTCAAAGCCGTCCCGGCGGTAGTTCAGAAAGTTTTTCAAAAGCCGTTTGCCGTGATCGCTGGCGATCGATTCGGGATGAAACTGAACGCCTTCGATCGGCAGGGTTTTGTGGCGCACACCCATGATTTCGCCGTCGGGGCTGACGGCGCTGATTTCAAGAACGCCAGGCAGGGAGGCTCGTTCGATCACCAGACTGTGATAGCGGGTAAAGACCGCAGGGGAGGGGATGGAACGGAAAATGCCTTTGCCGTCGACGGTGATCGGCTGGGTTTTTCCGTGGACAATCTGTTGTGCCGAAACGATTTGACCTCCGAACGCGTAGCCGATGGCTTGATGCCCCAGACAAATGCCCAAAATGGGAACCTGGCCGGCAAAGGTTCGAATCACGTCGATCATGCATCCGGCCTCCTCGGGCCGGCCAGGGCCTGGTGACAGGAGGATGGCCGAGGGCCTGAGGGCACGAATCCCGTCCACGGTGATCTGGTCGTTGCGGACCACCCGGATTTCTTCTTCGGTGATCTCGCTCAGGTACTGGAAGACGTTGTAGGTGAAAGAGTCGTAGTTGTCCAAAAGCAAGATCATGTCAAACCTCCAGCCCGAGGCTTCGTGCCAGGGCGCGCATCTTTTCGTTGGTTTCTTCGAGCTCACGCTCAGGATTTGAGTCAAAAACGACCCCCGCTCCCGCTTGCAGGATCATCGTGTCGCCGTGCTTCAGGGCGCTTCGGATGGTGATGCAGGTGTCGAGATTTCCGTTGGGGGAAATGTGCCCGACGACGCCCGAATAAAAGCGCCGTGGCTCGGGTTCGAGTTTGTCGAGGATTTCGATGGCGCGAATTTTCGGGGCTCCGCTGACGGTTCCCGCTGGGAAAGAGGCCCTCAGGGCGTCGATACCCAGATAACCATCGGCGAGCTGGCCTTCGACCCGGCTGACCAGGTGCATCACGTGGCTGAAGCGTTCCACGTTGTAAGACTCTGTCACCTTGACGCTGCCGGGGCGGCAGATGCGTCCCAGGTCGTTGCGGGCCAGGTCGACGAGCATCAGGTGTTCGGCGCGTTCTTTCACGTCCCCCAAAAGCTCGGCTTCCAGCTCCCGGTCCTCGAGTTCTGTTTTACCCCGGCGGCGCGTCCCCGCGATTGGCAAGATTTCTGCCAGGCCGTTTTTGACCTTAACGTGCACCTCGGGCGAGGCTCCAAAGAGCTGGTAGTCGCCAAAATCGAGGTAGAAAAGGTACGGCGAGGGGTTGGTGGAACGCAGCCGCCTGTAGGCTTCGATGGCGGGCATCTTGGTGTGGACCAAAAGCCTGCGGCTCGGGACGCCCTGGAGCAGGTCGCCGGCGATGATGTGGCGGCGGATCGCTTCCACGTTGCTTTTGAACGTCGCGTCGGCGTCGTAGTCCTGGCTTTCCAGCCGGGCTTCGTAGCTTTGCCCCGCAGCGTCCAAAGACGACCAATCCCCGTCAAAAATCCGCTTTTCGACGGCGTCGAGGGCGTTGTTCAGGTCGATCTGGCTTTCCTTGTAGTTTAGGCCCACCAGGTAAATCAGGTCGGTGTAGTGGTCATAGATCAAAAAGACGTGGCCAAAGAGAAAAAGAGCGTCGGGAATCTTGAGCGGATCGTTTTTGGGGGTGATACGAATCGTGTCGCAGAAACGGCAGAACTCAAAGGATAAAAATCCCAAGCCCCCCGCCGGAAAGGGAAAATCCTGCGCAGGGTCGGCGTGCTGGCGGGCAAAATACATCAGGACGTCGAGGATGTCCCTGTGTTGGGAGCGGATACGAAAAGTTTTATCAGCCTTGTGCCAAAACACGTCAGTACCCACCTGGCTGACCCGAAAAGCTTCCTGGATCAGGAGCAGACTGTAGCGCTCCCGCCCTTTTTTATAGCTTGAGGATTCCAAAATGGCCTTGGCGCCGAGTTTGACGGCCAAAGCGTAGGGAGTAAAGCGCTCTCCGCTCAGGATGCGAACGAGGGTTTCCAACGGGGACTCCTTGTGCGTGTTTCTCTATGTAGAAACATACGCTCCAAGATTATCGAGCCGAAAAACTTCTGTCAACCCGCAAAACTGGTTTTCCAACAACGGAACTGGGAAGGCGGCCGGTCTGAATTGGCAGTTTGCCCAAGCTGTGCTAGATTTCAGGAATGGCGGTTCAGGAATCAGACCTCGACGTTCTCAGAAAGGTCTCGGGCGGGATCAAAGTGCCCGAGCACGGACCTCGCCCCTGGAGCCGCCTGGACAACGCCGGCAAGCTTTTTCCCTCGATTGCCTCATCCCGCGCCACGACGTACTTTCGGCTTTCTGTGAGTTTTTATCGCGCTATCGAACCCGAGGTCCTGCATCGAGCTCTTGCAGAAACCCTGCCTTTTTTTCACGCTTTTCGCGTTCGCCTTGTCCGTGGCATCTTTTGGTATTCCCTGGCTCCCTGCGACGTGATTCCGGTTCCACTTCCCGAACAGACTTTTCCATGCATGCCCGTGGCGCGGCGGTACAGGGCTCCCCTGCTTTTTCGTGTCCGGTGGTGGAAAAAGCGTCTTTCAGTGGAGTTCAGCCACGCCCTGACCGATGGAACCGGGGGAATGACTTTTCTGACAAGCCTGGCCGCCTCGTACGCAGGTTTAGCCTTTGTAAAGCCGGAAAGCGGCCAGGCCGAAGATGCCTTTCAGGCCCTGAGGGAAAAAGGCTACCCGCGCTCCAGGGCCTGGTCCCCGGCATTTCACGTGCCCTTTCAGCTTTTGCCCAAGGGAGAATACGCCGTGGTGACGGGAACGATGCCGCTGGATGCCGTGAAACAACTTGCCTCCATCCAGAAGATGACGTTGACCGAGTACGTGTGCGCTGTCTACCTGGCGGCTTTTCAAGAGATCTTTGAAAACCTTGAACCAGCGCAGCGCCGCCGTCTGGCAGCCCCGATCAGGATCGTCATTCCGATCAACCTGCGCAAGTTTTTTCCCAGTCCGACTCTGAGGAATTTTTTTGCCGTTTTTCCTGTCGAAATCGACCCCAGTCTGGGTCATTACAGCTTTGAAGAAATTTGCCACAAGGTCAAAGGGACCTTTCAGGTTGAAACGGACATCAAGCTCATCCGCAAGCAGGTGGCGCGCAACCTGCGGGGAGAAATGAATCCTGTCGCTCGGTTGTCGCCTTTGATCTTCAAAAATCTTTTCCTGGGACGGGCCTTTTTCAACTACGAAAGGCAGTACACCTCGAGCTTGTCGAATTTGGGGGCTTTTCCTGTTTCAGCGGGCCTGGCAGAACTTCTGGCTGAAGCGGACTTTGTTCCTCCTCCCAACCCGTACACCAAGGTGCACTGCGGTGTTGTCAGCCTGCGGGGGAGCTTGTCGATCACGGTGGCGCGCCTGATGAATTCCAGCGCCGTCGAGCGGGCATTTTTCGGATTTTTGAGGCGACAAGGTGCCGCCGTTCGCCTGATCACGAATCAGTTTTAGTTAAGGAGGCCGAGCGTGCCCTACTGTCCCCGTTGCGGTGTTGAAG
>JABEVL010000288.1 GCA_013043995.1 Spirochaetales bacterium
ACATCGGTTATGTGCCTCAAAAGGCCCTGCTTTTTTCAGATTCCGTGGCTGAAAATCTCCGTTACGGCGACCCGGAAGCCGACCCTGAAAAGCTGGCTCAAGCACTCCTGACCGCCCAGGCCGCAGATTTTGTCGGCGAACTTCCTGAAGGGATGGAAACCCCCCTTTCAAAAGGGGGAAACACGCTCTCGGGGGGCCAGAAACAACGTCTTTGCATCGCCCGGGCCCTGGTGCGAAAACCGTTGATCTACCTGTTTGACGACGCCTTTTCCGCGCTTGATTTTAAAACTGACACGGCGTTACGCCAGGCTCTGGCGCCCCAAACGGCCCGGGCAGTTGTTTTGGTTGTCGCCCAGCGCATCAGTTCCATCCAGGATGCTGACCGGATCGTCGTTCTCGACGAGGGCCGGGTCGCGGGCATCGGACGCCACGAAGAACTTTTGCAAACCTGTGCGGTCTACCGTGAAATTGTGGCCTCTCAGGCTGCCCCAGGAGAAATTTTGTGAGTTCCCATCCCGATCGTTCAGAGCCGCCGCAGCAAGCAAGAGGAGGGTTTGGGGGACGGGGGCCCGGTGGAGGTTTCGGACAACCCGTTGAAAAAGCTCAGGACCCCCGGGGGGCCTTGAGGCGCCTTTGGGCCACCCTGGCGCCTTACCGTTCCGCTTTGCTCCTTGTTCTTTTGCTGACGCTCCTGGGAACCTTGTTCTCGGTGATGGGGCCCAAGATTCTCGGAGAGGCGACGACCCACATCGTGACGGGCATTCAGTCGCAAGGAAAGCCGGGCGGCGGGGTGGACTTTGGCTTTCTGGCGCACCTTTTGGCTTTTTTGGCGGGCCTTTACCTGGTGAGTTCTGCTTTCACGTGGCTGCAGCAGGTCGTCATGGCCGACATCACCCGTAAGACTGTCTACAGGTTGCGTCAGGAGGTTGAAGCGAAACTGGCCCGCCTGCCGCTCTCGTTCTACGATTCGCACAGTCATGGCGACGTTCTCAGCCGTGTGACCAACGACATCGACAACATCAGTTCCACGCTTCAGCAAGCATTGACGCAACTCCTTTCGTCGCTCATCACGCTGACTGGAAGCCTGGTGCTCATGCTCACGATCAACGTCTGGATGACTTTGATCGCGCTTTTAACCCTGCCGTTGATGGTGTTCACGACGCGAGCGGTCGCCTCGCGTTCAAAAAAGAACTTTGCCGAACAGCAAAAAGCTCTGGGAGAACTGAGCGGACACGTCGAGGAGATGTACTCGGGGCACAGGATCATCAAGGCCTACGGCCGCGAAAAGGTTGCGATCGAAAGGTTTGAGGCGATCAATTCGAGGCTTTACGCCTCGGGTTGGCGGGCACAGTTTATTTCGGGTTTGATCATGCCCCTGATGGGGTTCCTCAACAACCTCGGCTACGTTGCGGTGTGCGTGGCAGGAGGTTTTCTGGCGGCTGCCCGCGCCGTGACCATCGGCGATATCCAGGCCTTTGTGCAGTACCTGCGTCAGTTCAGCATGCCGATCGTCCAGACCGCCAACATCATCAACGTTTTCCAGTCGAGCCTGGCCTCGGCCGAGCGGGTCTTTGCGCTTTTAGACGAAGCTGAAGAAACCCCCGACAGGGTCGATGCAAACGCGGCAATGCAGAACGGCGAGGGCCGCCTTGTTTTTGAGAACGTCAGTTTCGGGTACACTCCGGGGGTCCCTGTGATCACCGGGTTGAACCTGGGCGTTCAGCCCGGTCACATTGTCGCGATCGTCGGACCTACGGGCGCGGGTAAAACGACTCTCGTCAATTTGCTGATGAGGTTTTATGAGATTGGCGGGGGAAGCATTAAGATCGACGGCGTGGACACCCGTCACCTGCGGCGGGAGGAGCTCCGTTCTCGATTTGGCATGGTTTTACAGGACACCTGGCTCTTTCAGGGAACGATCAAGGAGAATATCGCCTTCGGAAAGGAAGGGGCCAGCGACGCAGAGATCCTCGAAGCCATGCGGGCGGCTCACGTCGATCATTTCGTCCGCACTTTGCCTGAAGGCTGGAACACGGTCCTGAATGAGGACGTCAGCAACATCTCGCAAGGACAGAAACAACTTTTGACCATCGCCCGGGCGCTCTTGGCCGATCCCGACTTTTTGATTCTGGACGAGGCGACGTCGAACGTTGACACCCGGACAGAACGCTACATTCAGAACGCGATGCTCGCCCTGATGCACACCCGGACGAGCTTCGTCATCGCGCACAGACTTTCGACGATCTGCGACGCTGACCTGATCCTGGTACTGGAAAAGGGCAACGTCGTTGAACAGGGAACCCATGCCGAACTGTTAAAAAAGAACGGGGCCTACGCCGAACTCTACAGAAGCCAGTTCCAAGGCGCGGCCGCCGTCCCTTAAAAGGTGATCATCAGTCCTGTGCGTCCATCGGGGCCGTGGTAGCTGGTAAAGTCCTGAGCGTCGGGGTCGCCGTGTGCCAAGATCAGACCGATTTTATCCCCCGGTGTCAAAACGATGTCGTGGGGATTTCCTGTGTTGAGGGGCATGGTCCAGGTGAGGGTCGTCGTGCCGTTTTCGACCTTGCCTGTCACGTTGGTCAGAGTCTGTTTGCCGCCGTTTTGCTGCTCGGGCGAATGGCTGTGCCCCACGGCGTGGTCTTCTTCCACCATCGCTTTGCCCTTGTCGACGTAACCGATGACGATGTCAGCGCCGTCCATCACGGGTTGCTTATTGAAGCCGACGGCAACCCAGCCCGTCGTCGGGTAGCTGAGGCGCATATCGACCAGGGGGCCGTTGACCTTCCAAGCGAAGGTAAACTTGTCGGTCGTGATCGTCT
Organism: Spirochaetales bacterium; assembly: GCA_013043995.1. Classification (GTDB taxonomy): domain Bacteria; phylum Spirochaetota; class Spirochaetia; order JABEVK01; family JABEVK01; genus JABEVK01. Next base: position 2,820 of record JABEVL010000288.1, read on the forward strand.
TGAAGCCGTCATTTGCCGGAGGGGCAACCGTAGCGACGGCGGGTGCTGAGGACCCCGACTTGCCCATGAGAGCAATGTCCCCTCCAAAGTAGCCGATGACCGAAACGACGATGGCACCAGCAAGGTAAAGTGTCAGGTGGAACTTGGATTCCGGCTGGATTTTCTTGTACAGCAGGATATTGCCCAAGAGGATGAGGAACAAAATCCCCGCGCCGATGAGCTTGACGACGATCGCGTCGTGGGGCAAGTTGGAAGAGGCTCCGTAGAAGTGGATCCAGTCCAGGATGCCGACCAAAACCGCAGGGAACCACATCACAAAGCCAAACACGTTGAGTTGCCGAGCTGTTTTGTAGAAAGTGGGTTTCTTGAACCACAGGGCGATCAAAGCAAAGATCGGCGCGGCGATGACCGGGCCGATGACCATGGGAACAATGATTTCGTGCAAAGGGTGATCGAAGCCGAACATCCCGAGAAAATAGTAGAGCGCATTCGCCATCTGAACCTCCAAAATTAAAACCTTCTAAACTATATTCATTTACTCGTCAATAAGCAAGAACAGTTCTAAAAGCGGGGATGAAAGCTCCCTATGAGGTGGGATCCTCGGGAAACAACGGAAGGCTGAGTTCAAAACAGCAACCGCCTTCCAGAAGGTTGGCGGCGGTCAAAGTCCCCTTGTGTTCCTGGACGATTCTTTGGGCTACGGCAAGGCCCAGGCCCGTGCCCTGAGCCTTTGTTGTGAAAAACGGGTCGAAGATTTTTTGGAAATTTTCGGCAGGTATCCCCGGACCCTGATCCTTTACCCGAACGACGAGACGCCGCAGGGAGGAAGTGGCCTCCCCTGAGGCCGCTAGCCTTGCCGAAACTTCCACGCAACCGGCGTTATCATTGGCCTGCCGCGCGTTGATCAGAAGGTTGCTGAAAACTTGAAGGAGCTTGCTTTCGTCGGCCATCAACCTGGGGAGGTGGGGTTCGATGTCCAAGCGCACTTCGACCTTCGACCCTGTGAACGCCAGGTCGCAGCTTTCCTCAAGGAGTTTCCCCAGATCCAGAGGGCGTTTGTCCGCCTGGCCCGCCTTGGCAAAGCTCAATAGCTGGTGGGTCAGATCGCTTGCTCGCGAAACAGCGCTCATCGCCACGGCCAAGTGAGCCTCGACGTGGGCGGGGTCCTGATGGTTCAGGCGAGCCAGATCGATGGAACCCAAAATCGCCGAAAGAAGGTTGTTGAAATCATGGGCAATCCCTCCCGCCATGACGCCGATGGACTCGAGCCTTTGGGCCTTGGCGAGGGCAATTTCAGATTGGCGCAGGAGGGTGATGTCGCGTGTGACGCTCAGCAGGAGGGGCCGTCCGCCCAGTTTGATGATTTTTGCTGAAATCAGCCCCAGGATGGGATTTTTGTCCTTGCGGACAAACCAGGCCTCAAAGTTTGAAACTTCGCCTGCCTTCTGAATCGTTTCGATGTAACGTTGGCGTTCTTCTGGTTTGGACCACAGGTCAACGGGAGAAATTTTATGGGAAAGAACCTCGTCCCTGGAAAATCCTGTGGCTCGGATAAAGCCTTCATTGACCTCGACAAAACGGCCGTCGAAGGTGGTGATGTTGATGGCGTCAGGGTTGGTGTAGAACGCGGAACGGAAGAGGTTTTGGGCTTCGTGGCGCTCTGAAACGTCCCTGCAGGTGACGAGAAAGCCTTCCCGGTCTTCAAAAGGATCTTTGAGAGGACGCCTGATGAACTCAAGATACTCGACGTGCCCGTCGCTGGCGTACCGGGTTTCGCGTTCGCCCGAAGAGTCAGAAACAGACAAACCGAGAAAGGTCTGGACCTCGGCGCCCGCCATTTCGCTTTCCGGGTGCCCGCAGAGGTTTTCAAAACGACTGTTGCACGCCAAAAGACGGCCCTGAAGGTCCTCCAGCCAGGCCGCGTCGGGCAGGGCTTCCAGAAGACTGCGCGTCCAAAGCTGATGAGTCCGGGAAAGTTCTTCAGGGGGGACTCCCCTAAAATTCTCTTTCATGCGCCTCTCGCCTTCCTAATTTCGACGTTCCAAGGCAAACCGTCAATTCTATCAGGAAAATAAATGTGATCCTTCGGAAAGGCCAGGGCCCTGCGCGACTAAAAACGAAAGATCAACAGGAGCAGCAAAAGGGGAAGGTAGAGGACCGAGGCTCTTAAAAGATCGCGGGCGTGCTTTTTCTTTTTCGTCACGACGGCGCGTAGCCCCAGACCTAAAAAACCCAGACCCAGAATCGTGGCCCCCACGCCGTAAAACAGGCCAGCCAGCCCTGTAACGAGGGGGGCCCAGCTGACCAGGAGCAGGGCGAGGCTGGCGGTGCAAACCTGAAATGCTGTCCATTTTCCGCTGGGGTCGAGTACGGGTAAAACCTGGACCCTGGCCTTGGCGTAGTCGTCCTTGTAGATCATCTCGATCGACAGAAAGTGCGGGAACTGCCAAAGAAACAGGATCAGAAAAAGAATCAGGGCATCGGGGTCGAGACGCCCCGTGGCGGCCAGCCAGCCGGCCAGGGGCGGAGTGGCTCCGGGCAGGGCTCCCAGAGCCGTGTGAAAGGGCGTTTTGTACTTGAGGGGCGTGTAGACCAAAAGGTAGCCGACGGCCGTCAGAAAAGCGACGAGTCCCATCTGCCAGTTGACGCTCCAGGTGCTGTAAGCGATACCGCCTCCGCTGAAAATCAACCCCAGGATCAGGGCCGGGCTCGAGGAAACAACTCCCGAAGGGAGGGGGCGGGCCCTGGTTCTGACCATCAGGGCGTCGCGGTCGCGTTCGATCCAGTGGTTGAGGATAAAGATGCCTGCGGACAAGAGTCCGACGCTGAGCAGGGTGTTGAGTAAGCCCTGCCAGCCGCTTCCCTTGGAAGAAAACCCCCCGGCCACCACAAAGGCGCAGACCGCAACGACGACCAGAAGGGCCGTGATTCGGGGCTTGGCCATTTCAAAGTAGGCTTCCAGAGTGCGGCGAAAACTCGGAACGGGGATCTCAAGGTCTTTATACATGGTTTCCTTTCGGGGGCTTTCCCCGGTCTCGGCGGTTTATCGCTGCGATAATGCGGCGAGGATCCTTTGGCTTTCGGGGGTGATCCACTCTTCAAGAGTCAGCCTTAAAAAAAGCTGGCCGCGGGAGCGGTCACCGACGCTCGAAAAAGCCGGTAACCTCAAACCGCCCGGCAGGGCGTACAGCCCGGGCCTGCGGTCGTTTCGATCCAAGGCCAAGGCCGCCGCTTGCCTGCCTGCCCACGAAAGCGGCAACCGGTTTTGAACCCAGTGTACCGCAGGAAAGAGCCAACGCCCGTACCATGGAAAGTACGTGGCATCCATGGCCTGGGTCAAGGGCGTTTTGGCCAAACCCGGGTCGGCAAACTGGATCACGACGCCTTCTCTGGCCCAGCGCTGGCACAAAGCTCGCCCGGCAAGCAGTGAAATCAGCTTGGCCCGTCCGTAAACGTTCATGCCTGAGTCCCAACGCTGCTGAAGCCAGTCCTTCGGCCCCACGCGCACCAAAAGGTGATAGCCCGTGCTCAGGTGAATGACCTTTCCTGACGAACTATGCAAAAGTTGAAAGAGCGCTTCAGACAAAAGAAAAGGGTGAACATGGTTGACGGCCAGAATTTTTTCGAGTCCATCCGCCGTTGTTTCGCGGCGGTTCCAAACCCCACCCACGTTGTTGACCAGAACGTCGAGCCTGCTGTGGGTCTCAAGGACGATTTTTGCCAGTTCCAGGGTGCCTTTTTGGTCAGAGAGGTCGGCCTGGACGAAGCGAACGGGGTGCCCCAGACAGGAAAGTTCCCGCGAAGCGGCGATTCCCCGCGCGGCGTCGCGCCCGGTCACGGTCAGCCTGGCTCCGCAGGAAACTAGAGTTCGGGCGATCTGGAAACCAATGCCCCCCGTTCCGCCCGTGACCAGAATTGTTGGGGCTTCAAGGTTCTGGTCTTTTTTTTCATCCACTTTCGTTCCCCCTCCCTGCCCATTCTCGGCCCTGCAGGCTGAAAGGGCAACCTTGGGGGGCAAACTCAGATCAGCCGGAGGTACAAAACGGCCACCAGGAAGATCCAGATGACGTCGACAAAGTGCCAGTAAATACCGATCACCGTGACCGCCATGTGCCGTTTGGCCGAAAACTGACCTGCGAACGAGCCTCCCAAAAGATAAGACAACAGGATGACACCCGCCGTGACGTGCAATCCGTGAAGACTCGTCAGGCTAAAAAAAGTCGCTCCGTAGGTTCCCGACTGGAGGGTGAAGTGGTCTTTGGTGACAAAGTTCACAAACTCGTAGACCTGGCTGGCCAAAAACATGACACCCAGAAGGACGGTGATCCCCAGGAGGACTTGAAAAACGGCAATTTTGCCTTTTTTCAGGTAAGCCTCGCCGATTTGGAGGGTGATCGAGCTCGTCAAAAGAAAAAAGGTGTTCAGCAGGGGAAAGAGTCCCCAAACCTGGACGGGTGCCGAGCCTCCTCCCGTGTAAAAGTGCATGAGGCTACCGGTTTGGATGTAATCCCAGTTCCTGAGGTAAAAGTAGCTGGCAAAGAGTCCTCCGAACAAAAAGATCTCCGAAAGGATCAAAAAGCCTGTAAACCAGGGAGCGATCCTGGGGAACTCGGGTTGGGTGAGTCCCCGGGCTTCGCTGATATCCTCGCGGCTGAGAGTCCCCAGCCAGGCGGCGACCGCGATTCCGAAAAGGCCGAAGCCCATGACGATGAGCAACCAGCCGCCGGGGTTGCTGTAAGCGATGGGCAAGAGTCCAAAAAAGACAAGCAGCAGGCCGACTCCGGCGGTGAAGGGCCAGGGGTTGGTGTGGCCGAGTTGGGTGTGGGGAATGCCCGGTTCTTGGGCGGCGTGGTCAGCCATGGCGAGCTTGCTCCTTGGTAGAGGATTCTTCTTCGGGGATCCCGTAGTGGTAGGGACCTTCGGTCACCTGCGGAAGTACGTCAAAATTATGGGGAGGAACGGGGGTCGCTGTTGACCATTCCAGGCTGACCGAGTTCCAGGGGTTGGTGCCGCAACGTTGCTTTTTCAGCATGGTGATGATGAAATTGGCCACAAGGATGAGCTGGGCGAGGCCCATGATGAAACCGCCTACGCTCACCCAAAGGTTGCTGGCGGCGAACGAAGGGTCGTAGTTCGCCACACGGCGCGGCATGCCCAAAAGACCGAGCCAGTGCATGGGAAAAAATGCCAGGTTCATGCCGATCAGGGTGATCCAAAAGTGCCACAAGCCCAGCTTGTGGTCGAGTTTGTACCCCGTGATCTTGGGGAACCAAAAATACAAACCTGCAAAGATCGCCAGAACCGAACCCCCGAACATGACGTAGTGCATGTGGCCGACAACAAAGTAGGTCTCGGTCAGCTGCAGGTCGAGGGGGATGATGGCCAGCATCACGCCCGTGAACCCTCCCAGGGCAAAGGTCACCAAAAAGCCAAAGGCAAAAACCATGGGAAGTTCAAAGTACAGTTTGCCTTTCCACATCGTGGCCAGCCAGTTGAACATTTTGACTCCCGTGGGAATGGCGACGACCATCGTCATGATCATGAAGGGAAGTGTTAGGCGGGGGTCCATGCCCGAAGTGAACATGTGGTGGGCCCAGACCAAAAAGCTCAAAAAGGCGATCGCGATCATGGACCAGGCCATCGCCTTGTAGCCAAAGATCGGCTTGCGCGAAAAAACCGGGATCACCTCGCTGATGATGCCAAAAGCCGGCATGATCAGGATGTAGACTTCGGGGTGACCAAAAAACCAGAACAGATGCTGGTAGAGGATGGGGTCTCCGCCTCGGGCGGCGTTGAAAAAATCAACGCCGAAGTGCCTTTCGGTAAAAACTGCAAAAAGGGCTACGGCAATCGCCGGCATTGCCAAAATCAAAAGCCAGCCGGTCACCAAGGTCGACCAGACGAAAAGCGGCATCTTGAACAGGCTCATGCCGGGAGCGCGCAGGCGCATGATCGTTACGACAAAATTCAGGCCAGTGGTGATCGAAGAGATACCCAGCATCTCGATCCCCAGAATCCACACGTCCATACCGACTTCGTGAGGGTCGTTGACCGACAAAGGAGCGTAGCTGGTCCAGCCTGCCGTGGGCATACCCAGGAAAAATGTCGAAAAGAGGACGATCCCTCCCCCGACAAAAATCCACAAACTCAAGGCATTGAGGCGCGGGAAAGCCATGTCGCGGGTTCCGATTTGAAGCGGCATCACAAAGTTGATCAGACCCGACATCATGGGCATGACCCACAAAAAGATCATGATCGTTCCGTGCATGCTCACTAGCCCGTTGAAAGTGGTGTTGCCCACAAGGTGGAGGTCGGGGGCGGCTAACTGGGCGCGCATCACCCCTGCCAGAGCACCGCCGACAAAAAAGAAGAAAAAGGCCACCAGCATATAAATGACGCCGATTTTTTTGTGGTCGGTGGTGAACAGCCAGTTGGTCCAGCGGAAACCGCCCCGGTGTTCTTCCTGATCGTGGTGCGGCTGCGCCAAAGCGGCGGTTTCAGACATCAAAAGTTCCTCCCTTGAAATTATCGAGAAGCCAGTGTTTTGTGAGCGGCAAGCCAGGAGCTAAATTCCGCCTTGGGAACGACTTTGAGAGTCGCCCGCATTCCATCGTGACCTGGGCCGCAGAGCACGGCGCACTTGACAGGGTAGGTCCCCACCGTGGTCGGTGTGAGCCACATGTCCGAAGAAAGTCCTGGTACGGTGTCGCGTTTGATCATAAACGCCGGTACCCAGAAACTGTGAATAACGTCTTTGGAAGTCACCAAAAACCTGACGGGCACGCCCTGGGGAATCTCAAAATGCCCGTGGGTTTTGACCCCCAGAGAGCGAATTTTGACAAATGCCGCGGGGTTTCCGCAGATGTTGTGGACGGTCACGGTTTGAGCCCCCTGAAAGTTTGGACTTGATTCATAATAGGAAAAATCAAAACCGAACTGGTAGGCCGTGACCTTGACGATCAAAGTTGATTCGGGGGGATTCAATTCCACATTAAAAACGTCGACAGCCCAAATCGAGAGGGCTACCAGGATGATCGCAGGAACAACCGTCCATACGATTTCCAGGGGAACGTTGCCGTGGATGCGCACTCCTTCTTCGCCCGCTTTTTTGGCGCGAAAACGGAAAAAAACAAAGGCCATGATCCCGACGACGAGGGCAAAAAAGACGATTGAAATGGCGATGGTCACCCACAAAATGGCGTCAATGCTCCCCGAATACGCCGAAACGGGATGGACGAGGAAATCGCTCGGCCAAGCGGGCGTAACGACCAGCGCTGCCAAAAGCCAGGGGAAAGTTCGTCGTAGGATTCTGAGTAATGTGGTAACCATCATGATGAAATTAGAATAATTATCATCTAGTAAAAGGTCAAGAGAATCTTCCGTTCTTTGGTCAAGATGGGAACTTGGTCAAGTTGAGATTTCGATATTTGAGGGGGATCGACTTGAATCGACTCAAAACGCAGTTTATACTGCGTGCCAACCGGCTCCTTCGCGGAGGCTGGAAAGGAGCCGTCATGCAGATCACTGCCAACAAAGTCGCTGTCATTCACTATTCGCTCAAAGACTCGAAAAATGAACTGATTGAAAGTTCGCACGGGAACGAGCCCCTGGCTTACCTCCATGGTGCCGCCAACCTCATCCCCGGTCTCGAAGACGCCCTGGAAGGCAAAAAAGCCGGCGACAAGTTCAGTGTCACCGTTGCTTCAGCCGAAGCTTACGGCGAATACGACAAGGAACTTGTCGAAGTCGTCCCCAAATCAGATTTTGAAAATCAAGAAGAACTCGAGGTCGGAAAAGAGTTTCAGTACGACGACGAAGACGGTAATATTTTTCATGTCCGCATTCTGAAAGTGGACGTCGACAACGTGACCGTCGACGGAAACCACCCTTTGGCCGGACAGGATCTTTCCTTTGATATCGAAGTTCTTTCAGTGCGGGATGCTACCGACGAAGAATTAGAACACGGCCACGTCCACCAGGAAGGTCACCACCACCACTAACCGACGGCTGGGGTAAGTCCGATGGACCCTGTTAAAGGCTTACCTGTCCAGTCGGCCCGCTGGTTTGGCGCAACAGATCGGGGACTCGTCCGCGAAATGAATCAGGACGCTCTTGCGGCACCTGGGGTGGAAATTTCAGAGGCTCAGTTCTGGCAGGGCGGGGGAACCTGGACCTTGAAGGAAGGTCCAGGCCTCTGGGCCGTCGCCGACGGGCTGGGTGGGCACGAGGCCGGCGAGTTGGCGAGCGGGTACGCGGTTCGCCTCGTCCGCTGGGAAGCTGAAAAAAACTGGGCCTGGAGGGTGTCCGAATTCCCTGAATTGGCCTCAGCGAGTCTTTTGGAAATTCATCAAAAAATCACAGAACTGGGTAGAGGGCAGGTTTTACCGATGGGATCGACCTTGACAGGCGTTTGGGTTTCCCCGCAAGGTGCCTGGTTGTTCCACACGGGTGATACCCGGCTGTGGCGCCTCAATCCCGAACCCCGACTGCTGACCGAGGATCATAACGAGGCCTGGGGAAAGCCCGGCAACCCGCGGAAAAACGTCTTGAAGTCGTGTCTGGGCGGTGGTATGGAAAATCCCCGAATCGACATTGTTCCCTTGGAAATGGCGCCGAACGACGTTTGGCTTTTGGTCAGTGACGGCCTGGAAGACGGTCTAACCCAGGCTGCCTGGGTGCAGATCACGGCCCAAAACCACCCCGACCCGGAGACCCTGGTTTCAGCCTTGGTCGCCGAGTCGAAGAGGAACTCCTCGGACAACCTCACAGCCCTGGCGATTCAGTGGTTCGCCTGACGGATTTGCCGGGTCGCTAAAGGTGGCGCAAAAGCATGTTCAGGAGTTGGCCTGTGAGAAAAAGCAAAACCAGGGAGAAGAGCAGGTAAAGGACTCCCACACCCTTGCGGGTCTTGATTTTTTTCAGGACGAAAAATTCCCTAAACCCCAGGACGACTTTTTGGGAAGTCATCACGTTTTCGGGAGTTTGGGCCTTTTGAAAGCGGAGGATTCCGCTGCCTGAAAAGGCGTTGTAACTGTAGCGCAGAACCATGTCGCTGCCGGTGAATTCGATCCTGCCGATCTTTTCTTCAAAGTTCAGCCCCGCGCCCTTCAAGGCCTCGCGGAGCGCCGTCTGGAAATCGTTCTCGGCAACACCGTAGAAGGTATAGCCTTTCATCACAAAAAAATAGAAAACAAGCAGCGCCAGGTAGAGGACCGGACCCGTCAGGCCGATCCACGAAAAGGGAGAGTCTCCTTTGACGTAGGTGAGTACCTGGTAGGTGAAGGGGATGATCAAAAGTCCCAGAAACGTCACAACCCAGGACGAGCGCAGGATCGTCGGTTTTCCTAAAAAGAGAATACGGATTGCAATCGTCAAGTAAAAGATGGTGATCACGACAAAGGCGGCTGAGAAAAGGGCAAAAATCATACGGACTCCTTTTAGGACAGAAATAAAGTGCGGCTAAAACTTTTGAATGTAGCTGAAC
>JABEVL010000289.1 GCA_013043995.1 Spirochaetales bacterium
GAGCAAGACCTGCTCGCCGCGGACCTCTACCTTTACGACCCCCAACCCGCCGCTCTGATCGGGTCGTCGGGCCTTTACCAGTCAGGCCGGATCGACAACCTGGCAGGTTGCCACGCTGTCATGCAGGCCCTCCTGGCGACGCAGACCGCAGTCTCACCCGCCTACCGCCTAGCCCTGTTTCTTGACCACGAAGAAATCGGTTCAGCGACACCTCAAGGGGCGGATTCCAGCCTTTTACCCCGCCTGCTTGACCGATTGGACGCACAGGCAGGTCTGGACGGCGAACTATCCTACAGGAATCGCCAGGCATCGTTTCTTGTCAGCGTCGACGCCGCCCACGGTATTCATCCCAATTATCCGGATCGCCACGACCAGGCCTACTCTCCTCAACTGGGGCAAGGCCCCGTCCTCAAAGCCGCAGCCCGCGCCAGTTACGCCACGACAGCCCAAACCGAGGCCCACTTCCGCTGGAGGACATCGGCTTACAAAAAAGACCTTCAGAATTTCATCATGCGTTCGGACCTTGTTCCCGGATCGACCGTCGGCCCCCTTCTGGCGGCAAAGGCCAACCTTCCGGCCGTTGATTTGGGCGTTCCTATTTGGGCCATGCATTCCGTACGAGAAACCGGACACTTGGCCGACCAAGCCGCGATGATCGAGCTTTTGACGGTCTATTTGAACCAGGGCACTTAAAACCCGGCTAGATTTTTCGGGTATTTCCTTCCACCGCCGCCGCCAAATTTTTTGCCAGCCTGAGGGCGACCTCCTGACCTGGGTTCTGGCGTTTGGCGTTCTCAAGAAGCTTGGCTTCTTCGTCGACCAGGGCTAAAAGCGGATCTTTTTTGGCCGTCAGACGCAGCAGCAGAACCCTGATCTGGTAACCTTCCTGGAGGGCAAACTGGATCGTCGAACGGATCAGGGAAAGCTCCTGGGTCTGGGTCACCAGCAAACGGCCCAAACCCGGGATAAGAAACAGATCATCCTCACGGGAACTGACTTCTGCCGGAGCCCTTTCCAGGGCGAGCATCTCTTCGTAGTAGTTGTAGATCGTTTTGACGATGCCTTCGATCCTTTGCCTGAAATTGGCCAGAAAGCCCGGAGCCCTTTCATCGGGAATCTTGGGAGAAAGAGCCTTGAACTGCTCATACTCTTTTTTGTAGAGCTGGATTTCCATCAGCACGTTTTTGACCCGAGGGTCTTTCACCCAATCAGGAGACGCTTGAAGACGGCTCATGACGTCGGCAATAAGACGGTCCAGGGGCATCCGAGGGGGTTTTCCCCCGCCTTCTTTGGGGAGATCTTCCTCGCCCTGAGGCTTAAAAACACCCGTAGCGAATTGGTACTCCTGGCAATTCACAAAAATGAGCTGCCTGAGTACGTTCTCACGCTCGAGAATTTCTTCTTGCGCAGGACTCTGATGAGAAAGGCGGGATAAAAAACTAAAGATTTCAACGATGCTGCGGCGTTTGTAATCTGAAGGTCCCCCAGGTATCGAATTCCGGAGGTCTTGGGCCGTCAAGGAAAGACTTTCGTCAGGAATTTGCAAATAGGATTTCATACGGGGAGGAGCCGTCATTTTCTCGCGGATATCGATCCAATCGGCGGTTATTTTCTTTTCCAGAAAGTCCATACCCTCTAAGTATAAGTGATCCGGAACAAGAATTCAGCTCCTTGCGAATATCCCTTAATAAAGTAGCCAAGCACCCAGTCTTGAAGCGGGGTTTTACTTTTGGGCGTCTTATTTGTCAAGGACACGATCCTAGGAGGTAGGAAATGCTCAGCAGCTTGAATTCGGTCTTAATCGAGGGAAATCTCGTGCAGGATCCCCAAATTCGCAGTCTGGAAACAGGCACCAAGCTCTGCCATTTTTCGGTAGCGTCAAATCGGTACTTCGTTCAGGAAAATCAACGAAAAACCGAAGTCTCATTTTTTGACGTCGAAGTCTGGAACAAGACGGCGGAACAGTGTGCGACAGCCCTCACCAAGGGCCGCGGGGTACGCATCGTCGGAAGGCTTAAACAAGACCGCTGGACCGACAATGAGGGCAAGGCGCACTCCAAGGTCAAGATCATTGGTGAAAGCGTTGATTTCAAGCCCAAATTCAACAAGAAGGCCGAAGAAAGCGCCGAGGAGGACGCCTCGCCTGTATTTTAATCCAACCCTTTTTCTGGGAAAAGCCGAAAGCTTTAGGCTTTTCCTGGTGAAGGATCTTTCCACACGCAACGCGCCGGCGGCAGATTTTTTTCTTGCCCCGGCGACGTCAGCACGGGTCGCCGCCTCCTAAGCGGCGGCCCTCCAAGGGCCTTCTCCCCGTCAAGGGCACTTCCCCATTCAAACCTAAAATGAGTAATATGGTCACAAAAGCCTTGGAGGCAACATGACCAAAAATTTCTATCCGTTTTCTACAAAGCTCTTGTCCCTGGCCCTTGGACTTTTTCTTGTGATCGTGGGGGTTCAAGGCCTTGCTCAAGGGAACTCTTTGAGCCGATCCCTGCAGTCTGTGGCCGCTTTTCTAGGGGGCTCCCAGGAGCCGGCCTTTCTGAGCGTCACGTTCTCTATCCTTGAAATCCTCTCGGGAGCGATCCTCTTCATGACGCCGCTCGGCTTTTTGCAACCGAATGTCGCGGGGATCGGAGTCCTCTTTGTTGATCTTGTCTGGCTGGGAAAAACCCTTCTGGACTTTTTCGTCTACGGAAAACCGTTTCAACCCAACGCCTTTGACTGGTGGCGGGGCCTTTCCCTCAACCTGGTGATCCTGATCTCGATCTGGCACCTGCGCCCCAGAATGGAGCGCTAAAAAAAGGGGCGCCGTTGCGCCCCTTTGTCTTGATCAACTCAGACTACTTCAAACCCACGAGTTCCACGTCAAAAATCAACCACGAATTCGGAGGAATGGGTCCCACACCCCGGCTTCCGTAACCCAGGGACGGAGGAATGATCAGGGTACGCTTTTCGCCGACCCGCATGTCCATCAAGGCCTCGTCCCAACCAGGGATGACCCGGCCTTCTCCCACAGGGAACTCAATCGGCTGTCCGCGTTTGTACGAGCTGTCAAAAACCTGCCCGTTCGGCAAGCGCCCTTCGTAGTTGGCGATCACGGTCTGACCCTTGGTGGGTTTAGGACCCGTCCCATGGCGTACGATGAAGTAACGCAGACCGCTTGGGGTGACCGTCGCTCCCTTGGAAAGCTTGTCGATCACAGCCATCTCGGCGTCAGCTTCGGCCTTGGCGGCCTGGGCGTTCTTTTCAGAAATTGTTTTTTCGAGCGCGTCAAAACTGGCCTGAGTGGGATGGAATTTTTGGGCGTCGGCACCTTCCCGGACGATGGTAATTTTCTCGATTTTATCACCTTGGACGATGGAATCAACCACCTTCTGACCTGCAACGACGTGTCCAAAAACCGTGTACTGACCGTCCAGGAAGGGTGTGGCGACGTGGGTGATGAAGAACTGACTGCCGTTCGTGTCCGGCCCTGCGTTGGCCATGCCCAAGATGCCCGGGGCGTCAAACTTCAGGCTGGGGACGATTTCATTCGCAAACTCGTAACCAGGACCGCCCGTACCATTACCGGCGGGGTCTCCCCCCTGGATCATAAAGTTGGGCACGACCCGGTGAAAGGTCAACCCGTCATAAAAAGGCTTGCCGGGGTGGGCCTTGTTCAAGGTTCCTTCGGCAAGGCCGACAAAACTGCTCACCGTCAGCGGGGTCTTTTGGTATTCGAGGTAGAGGACAATATCCCCCTTGGCGGTCGTGATCACGGCGTAGACCCCTGGACCGTTCTTTTCAATAGCTTGCATGGATTCTCCTTTCACGCTTGAGCAAGAAGCGAAAAGGAGTGAGGCCGCCAGGACCCACCCGATCGCAAAACTTGGACGCTTTTTCATAGTTTCTCCTACGGGAAGAATCCCGTTCACCAGAACCTAACACGGTCGCAAGGAATGAAGCAAGAACGCCCCGGAACCATGAATTCGTACGCTGCTTGAAAAAGACAGGCCCGTCTCAAGGCTTCAAAAGTGGAAAAGCTGGCGCAGATTCAAGGGTCGGCGGAGACCAAAATGAACAAAAAAGAACAGACCCGCCGGAGGCACAAGCCCCAGAACAACGATCAAAGACCAGCCCAGCGCCCAACTTCCAAAGAGAAAATGATGAAGCAGGAGATCCAATCCCAAGCAGAACAACGCCACAAGCGCAAAGATGAAACCAAAAACGTCCCAACCCCGTTCCCCCGGCCGTTTCAGCCACGCACCGACCAACCACACCGCCGAAAAAACCCCGGCGTCCAGCGGAAGGCCCAGGGTCACCAACCAGGCGTGGACGTCCAAGGAAAAGGAACTTAACGCCGCCAGAAAGAGCCCCACCAGGACAGCGCTTCCCAAACAGACTTTTCCCAGCCCCCTGGTCCCAAAGGCGATGGCAAGCAAGCCTTCCGTCAGAGCGAGGGACGCCAGGGCCGGTTTTGCCCAAGACAAGCCCCCCGTCAAAAAGTAGTCCAGCCCCGCAGCGATGATCGCCAGCGTCGCCAGGACTGCGGACAACACGCCAAAAACCAACCAGCGGGTCTGGCTTTCTGTGCGGAAAGACCGGGCGAAACGATCCTCGTGACGGGGGGGGTAGGCGGGATCCTGGGGACTTTCCCGGTCCAGGAGGGGGATGCTGGTTTGGCACAGAGGACAATTCCGCACCTGGGCTTGAACTTCAACAC
>JABEVL010000290.1 GCA_013043995.1 Spirochaetales bacterium
ATCTCACCCCGATCTTGTTGTCCACAGCGAAGGGCTCAGACCCGAAATTGAACTCACCGCCGACAGGGCCCAACTTGAGCAGGTCTTTACCAATTTGTTCAAAAATGCCGTCGAAGCGATGAACGGCGCTGGTGAGATCTTCCTGCATTCCAGCCTTGTCAAAAAAGGGGACAAGACTTATTGTAGAGTTCAGATTCATGACGTTGGCCCCGGGATGTCCGAAGAGGCTCGGGCCCGTGCTTTTCACCCCTACTTCACCACCAAGAGCTTTGGCACGGGTCTGGGTTTAGCCATTGTGGAGAGGCTGGTTTTTGACCACCAGGGAAGCGTTTGGTTTGAGTCCCAACCGGGGTTTGGGACGACTTTTTTTGTTGAGTTGCCGGTGGAGGACGCTTGAACAACCCCATTCTCATCATCGACGACGAAAAGGGTATCCGCTCGGTTTTGGGAGACATCCTTCAAGACGAGGGTTACACGGTCTACGACGCCGGTTCGGGTGCCGACGGGCTTAGTCTTTTGAGAACCCGCCTCGTGGATCTGGTATTTCTGGACGTCTGGATGCCGGGCATGGGCGGCCTGGACGTTCTGAAGGCCATCAAGGCCGACTGGCCCGACCTTCCCGTGGTGATGATTTCAGGCCACAGCAAGATCGACATGGCCGTTCGGGCGATCAAAGAAGGCGCCTTCGACTTTGTCGAAAAACCCTTATCCATCGACAAAACCCTCGCCCTTGTCCAAAATGCCCTCCGTCTTCAGGAACTGAGCCGTGAAAACCGCCAGCTTCGAAGCTCCCTCTTGCAAGAAAACGTGATGATTGGGGAATGTCCGCCCATGCGCAGGGTCAAAGACATGATCCAGCAAAGCGCCCCTACAGATTCACGGGTCATCATTCTGGGCGAAAACGGTACGGGAAAAGAACTCGTCGCCCGCGAAATTCACCGCCTCAGTCCCCGCTTTCGCAAGCCCTTTGTCGAAGTCAACTGCGCCGCCATCCCAGACACCCTGATCGAGAGTGAACTTTTTGGTCACGAGAAGGGATCGTTTACCAGTGCCCTGGGTCAACGCAAGGGCAAGTTTGAACTCGCCAATGGCGGAACGATTTTTCTGGACGAGGTGGCCGACATGTCGTTGAACGCGCAGGCCAAGGTTCTGCGCGCCGTTCAAGAGATGCGTTTTGAGAGGATCGGAGGGGAACAAACCCTATCCGTCGACGTTCGCATCATCAGCGCCACCAATAAGGACATTGTGGCCGAGGTCGCCGCCGGGCGCTTTCGCGAAGACCTCTATTACCGCCTGAACGTCGTTCCCATCCTCGTCCCGCCCCTACGTGACCGGCTTGAGGACCTCCCCCTCCTCGTCGACCACTTTTTGGGTCAGTTTTGCGCAAAAAACCTCCTGGGCTCCAAGAAAACCGTGCCTCACTTCAGCCCCGAAGCCTGGAAGGTCGTCACCGAACACAGCTGGCCCGGCAACATCCGTGAGCTCAAAAATTACCTGGAACGCCTCTCGGTGATGGTCGATGGGGACGTGATCGAACTGGACGTCGCGCAAGCGATGCTGGGCGACGTTTCGAACGCAGGTCAATCCAGTCCGCTGGAGCCCTGGCAAAACATGTCCCTCAACGAAGCCAAGGACGCCTTTGAAAAGTCCTTCATCGAAGAAAAATTCCGCAAGAATCAGTACAGTGTCCCCAAAACCGCTCAAGATTTAGGTCTCTACCCCAGCAACCTGCACAGCAAACTCAAGAAGTTCGGAATCGAGGTGGAAAAATGAAAACGATCACCAAGAGGCAAGACGAAGTCCTCGGGTTTATGAAGGATTTTTTGTTGCGGAACAAGTTTCCTCCGACCATTCGAGAAATCGCCAATCACTTTGAAATTTCTGTCAAGGGCGCTTACGAACACGTCAAAGCCCTGGAAAAAACAGGGATCATCCACTGCAACCAAAACCAGTCCAGGTCGATCGAGATTCTTGAAGATGTCGACGAAGAACGTCTTTTGACGACCATTCCCATCCTGGGAAGGGTCGCCGCGGGTCTTCCTATTTTGGCGGAAGAAAATCTGGACGGAAGCGTCCACCTCCCCCAAGAATTTCTCGGCAGGGGCAGTCACTTTGCCCTGAGGGTTAAGGGGGACAGCATGACAGGGGCCGGCATCATGGACGGCGACCTTGCGGTGATCCGTTCCCAAAATTCTGCCGAAAACGGGGACATCGTCGTGGCCATGACCGAGGACGACGCTGTGACCCTGAAGAGATTTTTCAAGGAACGCACCCGGATCAAACTCCAGTCAGAAAACCCCGCCTACAACCCTCTCTTTTTGCAAAACGTCAGGCTTCTTGGCAAACTCGTCAGCGTGATCAGGCGGTACGAGTGAAGGGCAAAACTTCCAGAATCTGGCTCCTGCTCGGGCCTGAGACGGGGCAGAAGCAAACATTTATCCAGGAACTCAAGAAAGACCTGGCCAAGGAATTCGGTCAGGAACCCGAGGTGCACAGGCACTACGCCTTTGAAGTCAACTTCTCCGACGTGCTTTCCCTGGCCCTGAACGGCGACCTTTTTTGTCCCCACAAACTGATCCTTGTCGGAAACGCCGAAGAACTCAAAAAAGCCGACGCCGAAAAACTCAAAGAGTTTTTGGAACAACCCAACCCGCCGTCAACGCTCGTTCTGTTGTCCGAAGAAACACGGCAGGAAGCCCTGGGAAAAGTGATTCCCAAGGATCAGGTCAAAGTTTTTTGGGAGATGTTCGAGGGGCAGAAAAAAGGCTGGGTCATCCACCACTTTCAGGAACTGAACCTCACGCTGACTCCGGACGCCGCTGATTTTTTTCTGGAAATGGTCGACAACAACACCGAACAGATCCGGCTTGAGGCTCAAAAACTCCGCGCCTTTTTTGAACGCGGCTGGACCATCACGCTCAACGAGCTCGAAGCCTTCTTGGTTCACAGCAAAGAAGAAAACGTCTTTACGCTCTTCGAGCGGATTGCCGACGGGAATTTTGCCAAGGCCCTGGAAATACTGAAAAAAATCCTGTCCGCTAAAGACACCGAAGGAATCGGCTTACTTTCAGGACTTGTCTGGCAGTTTAAAACCCTACTCAATTTTCAAGTCAAAATCCTGGAACGGCAAGGGGTTGACGAGGCTTTTCTCGCGCTCAACATCCGTGCCAAAAAAGCCCAGGGAAGCTATCTGGCAGCTTCAAGGAAGTACTCACTCCATGACGTTCAAAATATCCTCGTCCTGATTTCAGAATTTGACCTTCGCCTACGGCTTTATAAAGCCGAGCATCACGCCCTTCTTTTGGAACTTTTTCTGTATTACCTCATGCTCAAAAAAGGCCGTCTCCCCGAGATCCCTGAGTTTTAATCCACAGAGCACGGCCCTGGGTGGCATCCATCAAGGTCTGTCTTAGCTCGGCTTCTGCGGCGGCAGCTATGACAAACTCCAGTTCCACGGTCTCGGCGTGGTCCTGCCAGGTCAGTGTGGCGCCTGCCTGTTCCAGAAGGTGCCTTACAGCGCCCTGGTCAGCGTAAGAGACGCGCACCCGCAACTCCGCCTGG